>JAHBSN010000126.1 GCA_019639095.1 Actinomycetota bacterium | reverse complement strand
CTCGTCGAGCTCGTCCTCGTCGAGCTCCGCCTCGTCGTCGGGCTCGTCGAGCTCCGCGCCGGCCACCACGGCGAGCTGATCGTGGCCGCCGAGGCACGAGCCGACGTCGGGGTCTTCGGCGGGTCGGGGCTGTACCGCTTCCTCGACGACGTCACCGAGGTCGCCGTCGACACGCCCTACGGGCCCACCTCGAGCCCGGTCCACCTCGGCCGGCTCGGCGAGCGGACCGTGGCGTTCATCGCCCGCCACGGCGCCGACCACGAGTTCCCACCCCACCTCGTGCCCTACCGGGCCAACGTGTGGGCGCTGCACGCCCTCGGCGTGGTGAACGTGTTCGGCCCGTGCGCCTCGGGCTCGCTCCAGGCCCACGTGGAGCCCGGCCACTTCGTGGTTCCCCACCAGCTCGTGGACCGCACGTGGGGCCGCCCGGACTCGTTCTTCGACGGGCCCACCGTGCACCACGTGGCCTTCGCCGATCCCTACGACGAGGAGCTCCGCCAGGTGGCGTTGGCCGCCGCCCGCGACGAGGACGTCACCGTCCACGACGGCGGCACCGTGGTGTGCGTGCAGGGCCCGCGGTTCTCCACCCGCGCCGAGTCGCAGTGGTTCGGCTCGCACGGCTGGGAGGTCATCAACATGACCCAGCACCCCGAGGCCGTGCTGTGCCGCGAGGCGGGCCTGCGCTACGCCGCCATCGCCCTCATCACCGACTTCGACGCCGGGCTCGAGGGCACCGGCGTGCCGGCGGTCACCCAGGAGGAGGTCTTCGCCTTCTTCGAGCAGAACGTCGAGACCGTGCGCCGGGTGCTGCACCGGGCCCTCGTCGCACCGCTCCCCGCCGAGCGCCTCGAGGCCGGCCCCGGCTTCTGATCCGCCCCTGGTGGCCGCGCCCGGCGGCCCCTAGCGTGGCGCCGCCTTCCCCGGTGAACCGCCTCTGATCCGGAGGTGCGCCCCGTGGGTCGCATCCGTGCTTCTGTCCCCCGCAGCCGCCTGCCGCTGCACCGCCGTCCCCTCGCCGACCCCGCCGCGCTGCGGCGCTGGCTGCTCGTGGTGCTGCTCGCCGGCGCCACCGGCCTGCTCGTGAGTCGGTCGGTGGCCGCCGCGGAGGCCGCCCGGCACCGCTGGGGCGACACCCGGGCGGTGCTCGTGGCCCGACGGGCGCGTGCCGCGGGCGAACCGCTCGCCGGCGCCACCCGGGTCGTGCGGTGGCCGGCCGCGCTGGTGCCACGGGACGCGCTCGAGCGGCTGCCGGCCGGCGCCCGGGCCACCGGGCCGATCGATCCCGGCGCCCCGATCACGCGCTCGCTGGTGGACGCGGCCGACGACGCCGGCCGCCGTCGGGTGGCCCTGCCGGTGGGGTCGGCGCCGCTGCCGCTGGACCCCGGCGACCGGGTGGACGTGTGGGCCACCACCGACCCCTCGTTCGCCGACGGCGTGCTCGCCACGCGTCGGGTGGCCGCCGGCGCGGTGGTGGCGTCGGCCGACCACGCGTCGGTGGTGGTGGCCGTGGCGCCCGGCGAGGTGGCCGAGCTGGCCGAGGCCGCCGCCCTCGCCACCCTCACGCTGGTGGCGGTGGGCTGAGCGGGGCTGCGGCGGCGCGGCGTCAGCGGGCCGAGATGGCCCCGGTGGCGAGCAGCACCACCAGCAGCGTGCCGAGCGCCACCCGATAGGCCACGAACACGGCGGTGCTGTGGCCCACGAGCCAGCGCAGCAGCCAGGCGATCGAGGCGTACCCCACGGCGAACGACACCAGCGTGGCCAGCACGGTGGCGGCGGTGCCCGGGCCGTCGCCGGCGCCGATGTCCTTCAGCTGGAACAGGCCCGAGAGCACCACGGCGGGGATCGACAAGAGGAACGAGAAGCGCGCCGCGTCCTCCCGGGTGTAGCCGAGGAACAGCCCGGCGGAGATCGTGGCGCCCGAGCGGGACACGCCGGGCACCAGGGCGGCGGACTGCGCCAGGCCGATGGCCACGCCGTCGCGCGTGTCGATGTCGTCCACGGTCTTGGCCCGCCGGCCCACCTTCTCGGCGTACAGCAGCACCAGGCCGCCCACGATCAGGGTGCCGGCGATGAGCCGGAGGTCTCGCGCGCCGGTCTCGATCTGGTCCTTGAACGCCAGGCCGAGCAGCCCGATCGGCACCGTGGCCACGATGAGGTACCAGCCCATGCGGGCGTCGGCGTCAGCCCGGCGGTCCCGGTCGCGCAGCGACGCGAACCAGGCGGTGGTGATCCGCCACAGGTCCTTCCAGAAGTAGATGACCACCGCGGCCATCGTGCCGAGCTGGATGACCGCGGTGAAGGCGGTGCCGGGGTCGTCCCAGCCGAAGAGCGCCGGCACGATGCGCAGGTGGGCGCTCGACGAGATCGGCAGGAACTCGGTGAGCCCTTGCACGATCCCCAGGACGATGGCCTCGAAGGTGGACACGGCGGGCCAACCTAGGACAGCACCCGGACGGCGCGGAGATCAGGGGCTCAGGACCCCGACATCAGGACCCCGACAGCGTCACGTCGTGCACCACCAGGCTCACCCCCGCGGCGCGCATCGGCAGCCACTCGAGGTCGGCGCCCACCGCGGCCACGTCGGCCAGCATCCGCTGGAGCGTGGAGGCGATGGTGAACTCCCGCAGCGGCTCGCCCAGGGTGCCGCCGCCGATGCGGAGGCCCTCGGCGCCGGTGGAGAAGTCGCCCGACACCGGGTTGACGCCCGAGTGCAGGCCCGACACGGAGCTGATCAGCACGCCCTCGCCCACGTCGGCCAGCAGCTCGGGCTGGAGCTTGGTGCCCGGGGCGAGCGACAGCGCCCGGCACCCGACCGCCGGGGTGGACGAGAAGCCGCGCACGGCGTTGGCGGTGGACGTGGTGCCCGATCGCCGAGCCGTGTACGCGTTGTGCACGAACATGTTCAGCCGGCCGGCGTCGATCAGCACGTTGCGGCGCGACGCGAGCCCCTCGCCATCGGTCTCGCTGGAGCTGTAGGCCAGCGGGTTGGTGGCGTCGTCCACCAGGGTGAAGGCGGCGGCGGCCACCTCCTCCCCCAGCCGGTCGGCGAAGAGCGAGCGCCCCTTCAGCACCGCCTCGCCCGAGAGGGTGGACCCGATGATCCCCAGGAACTGGGCGGTCACGTAGGGGTCGAGCACCACGGTGGTCCGGCCGCTGCGCGGCTGGGTGGCGCCCAGCAGGCGGGTGGCCCGGCGCGAGGCGTCGGCCGCCGCCACCTCGATGTCGAGCTCGTCGGGGAGGCGGCCCACCGAGAAGCCGAAGCCGGTCTGGGTGTCGTCGCCGTCCTGGGCCACGCACGAGACCGAGACGTAGCAGGAGGTCTCCCGGCTGGGCGCCCGGATGCCGGTGGTGGTGACCACCGCGCCCTCGGACACGTCGTCGGCGTAGTCGGCGGCGTCGATGCCGGTGATGCGCCGGTCGGCGGCCTTCACCGCCTTCTCGAGCGCGACCGCCAGGTCGATCTTGGCCTCGGTGCTCACCGCGCCGAGCCCCTCGCGGTAGAGGTCGAGCGACGGCACCGCAACGCCGTCGGGCTCGGCCAGGCCGAGCCACTCGTCGGGGGTGGCGAAGGTGGCGTTGTCGCGCGCCTCGGCGAGCGTGTCGGCCAGGACGTCGGCGTCGAGGCTGCCGGCGTAGGCGAAGCCCTGGCGGTTGCCGCTGATCACCCGCACGCCGATGCCGGCCGAGGTGGCCGACGCCAGCTGCTCGACGTCGCCCTCGTACACCCGCACCTCGGTGGAGGTGGACCGCCCCACCACGACCTCGACCTGCTCGTCGCCCTGCGCCAGGGCCACGATGCGGTCGCCGATCTCGAGCAGCTCCTCGGTGGCCATCAGGCGGCCGTCCCGCCGACGGTGAGCGAGGTGACCCTCAGGGTGGGCACGCCGTCGCCCACCGGCACGCCCTGGCCGTCCTTGCCGCACGTGCCGGGGGGACCCATCTCGAAGTCGTTCCCCACGGCGTCGATCATCTCGAGCACCTTGGGGCCGTTGCCGATCAGGTTGCCCTCGCGCAGCGGCTCGGTGATCTTCCCGTCCTCGATGAGGTACGCCTCGGTCATGCCGAAGACGAAGTCGCCCGTGGCGGTGTTGACCTGCCCGCCGCCGAGGTGGGCCACGTACACGCCGTTGGGGGTGTCGGCCACGATGTCGGCCGGGTCGGTGTCGCCGTTGGCGAGCACGGTGTTGGTCATCCGGACCATGGGCAGGTGCTTGTAGCTCTGGCGCCGGCCGTTGCCCGAGCGGGGCCGGCCCTCCTTGGCCGCCCGCAGGTGGTCCCACATGTAGTCGGTGAGGACGCCGTCCTCGATGAGCACGTTGCGCTGGGCGGGCGTGCCCTCGTCGTCGATGGCGAAGGTGCCCCACTCGTTGGCGATGGTGCCGTCGTCGACGATGGTCACGAGCGGCGAGGCCACGAGCTGGCCCACCCGCCCGGCGAACACCGACACGTTCTTCTGGATGTGGTCGGCCTCGAGGCCGTGGCCGCAGGCCTCGTGGAACAGCACGCCGCCGCCGCCCTTGCCGATGACCACGGGCAGGGCGCCGCTGGGCGCGGGCCGGGCCCGGAGCTTGGTGAGCGCCTGCTCGGCGGCCTCACGGGCCAGGTCCTCCACCTGGTAGCGGTCGAAGAGCTCGAAGCCCATGGTGTGCCCGATGGACCGGCGGCCGGTCTGCATGCCGGTGTCGCCCGATGCCACCACGCCCACCACGAACAGCGTGCGGGTCTGGTCGTCCGACGCGAGCAGCCCCTCGGAGTTGGCCACCAGGATGCGCCGCCGGCTGTCGCCGTAGGAGGCCGACACCTGCTTGATGGCGCCCCCCTGGCTGCGGGCCACCTCGTCGGCCCGCTGCAGCAGCGCGACCTTGGTGGCCTTGGCCACCTCCTCGGGGCGGGAGCCCACCGGCTGCGACGTGGTGTCGGCCCGGGTGAGCTCGACGGTGCGCACCCCGCCCCCGCCGCCGCGGGCGGCCGCCGACGCGGCCTCGGCGGCGGCGAGCAGGCCCGGCTCGGAGAGGTCGGCCGTGTGGGCGAAGCCGGTGGTCTCGCCGACCACCACCCGAATCCCCGCGCCGCGGTCGCGGCCCGAGCCGAGCTCTTCGATCTTGCCGTCGTCCAGGCGGCCCGACGACGAGCGCTTGTCCTCCACGAACACCTCGGCGAAGTCGCCACCGGTCTGCAGGGCGGCGCCCAGCACCCGGGACACCAGGGCTTCCTCGATCACGCTCGACCACCTCTCAGCTGGCTCGGACCTGCGGCACCGGGCGCTTCGCCCCGATCGCCACGAGCGGCTTATCGTAACGACGTGCCCCCGAAACCCGGACTGACCGGACGCGTCGAGCTCGTCGTCTCCGAGGCCGACACCGCGGTGGCCGCCCGCTCCGGCGACGTCGACGTCGTCTCCACCCCACGCATCGTCGCCCTCTGCGAGGAGGCGGCGGTGCAGGCCGTGGCCGGCCACCTCGCGGAGGGCGAGACCACGGTGAGCATGCGCATCCAGCTCGACCACCTGGCCCCCACCGCGGTGGGCGGCACGATCACCGCCGACGCCAAGCTCGAGAAGGTGGAGGGCCGACGCCTGCGGTTCTCGGTGTCGGTGAGCGACGAGCGCGGCCTGGTGGGGGCGGGCAAGGTCACCCGGGTGCTCGTGGAGCGCGAGCGGTTCCTCGACCGGTGCCGGTGAGCCCCGGCCGGGGTGCCGGTCGCCGGGCCATCGAGGTGGTGGCGCTCGACGCCGACGACACGCTCTGGCACTCCGAGGTCTACTTCGAGCGCACGCAGCGCCGCTTCACCGAGCTGGTGTCGCGCTACACCGCCCCCGAGGTCGACGTCGACGCCGCCCTGGCCGCGGTGGAGCACCGCAACCTGCACCGCTACGGGTACGGCATCAAGGGGTTCACGCTCTCGATGGTGGAGGCGGCGATCGAGGTCACCGACGGCGCCATCGGCACCGAGGAGGTGGCGCAGATCCTGGCGTCCGGCCAGGCGATGCTCGACCACCCGGTCGACCTGATCGACGGCGTCGACGAGACCGTGGCCGCCCTGGCCGACGCCGGGTACCGCCTGCTGCTCGTCACCAAGGGCGACCTGCACCACCAGGAGCTGAAGATCGCCGCGTCGGGGCTGGCCGAGCGCTTCGAGCGGCTCGAGATCGTGGCCGAGAAGGACGCGGTGACCTACCGCAAGGTGGTCGCGTCGACCGGGGTGGCACCCCAGGCGTTCTGCATGGTGGGCAACTCGGTGCGCAGCGACGTGCTGCCCGTGCTCGAGATCGGCGGGCACGCCGTGCACGTGCCGTACCACGTCACCTGGGCCCACGAGCACGCCGACCACGACGGCACGGTGCCCACGCTCGAGTCGATCGCCGAGCTGCCGGCCTGGCTCGCCGAGCTGGCCTGACCTCGCCGGCTCAGCCGGCCAGGAACGAGCTGACCGCCGCCCACCAGGCGTCGGGGTTCTCGAACTGGGGGCTGTGGGCGGCGTCGGGGATCACCACGAGGTCGGCACCGGGGATCGTGTCGGCCATGGCCCGGGCCGCGGCCACGAACAGCTTGTCCTGCTCCCCCACCACCACGCGGGTGGGCACGGGCACCTCGGCGAGGTCGGGCAGGCGGTCCGGACGGTTCACGAGCTCGGTGGCCATGGCCGCGTACATGGCGGGCGACGACGTGCGCAGCTTGCGCTCGTTCCACTCGACGTAGCCGGGCCGGGTGGCGCGCACCCGCTCGTCGGCCGGGGCGCGCTCGGCGGCCATGGCGTCGAGCAGCTCGAGCAGGGCGGGCAGCCCCTGGGCGCGCAGCACGTCCATGCCGATGGCCACCACCTCCGGGTCGAGGCCCTCGAGCGGACCGTGGTGGGTGTCCATCAGGACCAGCCGGGCGATGCGCTCGGGCCGGTCGATGGCCAGGACCTGGGCGATCATCCCGCCCATCGAGTGGCCGAGGAGGGCGAAGCGGTCCCAGCCCAGCTCGTCGACCAGCGCCTCGACCTCCTGGGCGTAGAGGGCCAGCGAGTAGGCCGACTCGTCGGCCGGCTTGTGGCTGTCGCCGTGGCCGCGGAGGTCGGGCGCCACCACCCACCAGCCCTCGGCGGCGAAGGCGTCGATCCAGTCGCCGAAGTCCTCCTTGGCGCCGGTGAAGCCGTGGACGAGGAGCAGCGGCCGGCCGCCCGACCCGGCCTCGACGAGGGCGATGGGGTTGCCGGCCACCACCAGCTGGCGCAGCTCGGCCATCAGCGGCGGACCATCAGTCGCCGCCGAGCAGGGCGGCGAGGTCGAGCGTCGTCACGTCGGCGGCGGCTGGGATCGCGATGTCCACGGGCACGTCGAAGTCGTAGAGCTCGGCGGTCAGGACCACCGATGCGTCGGCCAGCTCCGGCGCATTTTCGGCCGACGGCGAGAAGTCGAGCGTGAGCGTGAACCGGCGGACGTGGCCGTCGTCGTCGATCCAGGCCTCGACCGGGATGGTCACGTACGACGCCGCCTCCGAGGCGAGCCCGTCGAGCTGCTCGAGCTCGTCGGCCAGCCCGGGGTAGCGGTCGGTCGGGAGCTGGTCGAGCGCCTTCGCCACGTCGACCACGGTGGACACGTGGCGGGTGGGCACGCCCCGCACGTCCTCCCGGCCGAGCTCGGTGAGCGACCCGCCCGCGCCCTCGAGCAGGCCGAGGAAGCTCGTGGGGTCGCCCTGCGGACCGGCACCGACCCCGCCGGGGCCCCCGAGCTGGTCCCGCGAGGCCGAGACCCAGGGGGTGTCGTTGCCGAGGAGCGTGGCGAGGACCGAAGAGCGGAGGTAGGCGGTGTCGCCGTCGACCACGAGCTCCATCCGGCCGCCGTCGGCGCCGAGGCCCTTCGACCCCTGGAAGCGACCGAACAGGGACGACGCGTCGAGCTCGAGGTGCGCCCGGCGCGCGGCGCGATCGATCTCGCCGGTGCTCTCGGTGGTGAGCTCGCCCGAGCCCACCCCGCGCACGGTCACCGTGGTGGCGACCTTGAGCTGCTGCACGTCGCCGGTGGTGGCGGCGGCCCGGTTGAGGTAGGCGACGCCCGTGGCCGACGGGGTGCCGGGGCCGGTGGCGACGCCCTCGGCTCCGCCCCCTCCTCCTGCGCTGCACGCCGGGGCCAGGACCAGGAGACCGGCCGCGAGCAGCGCCGAAGCCCTCGCTCGGCCTCGGGGGCGGCTGGGGTGACGGGACATGGGACCCTCCGGGGTGCGAGTGGGCGCGACACCCCAACATCGGCAGGTCGGAGGCAGCGGTTGAGATGGTATCGGCGGGGTCTGGCGAAGGGTCGTCGGAACTAGGGTGGATGCACCTTCTGCCAGGGGCCGGCGCGTGCAGATCTCCCGACCACAACTGATCATGGCGGCGCGCCTCGTGATCAGCGCGCTCCTGCTGTGGGTGCTGGTCACCAAGATCGGCACCAACTGGTCCGAGACCATCCCCGACGCCACCGGCCACACCCTCGCCTGGCTCGCCGGCGCCCTCGTGCTCACGTTCCTCGGCGTGGTGCTCTCGGCGGTGCGCTGGAGCGCGGTGCTCGCCGCCCTCGGCCAGCACCCGCCGTTCGGCCGGCTCCTGTCGCTGTACTTCGCCGGCCAGTTCGTGGGCAACGTCCTCCCGAGCACCATCGGGGGAGACGCGCTGCGGGTGTCGCGCCTGGCCAAGGACAACGGCGAGGGGCCCACCACCTTCGCCTCCGTGGTGCTCGAGCGCCTCACCGGGTGGCTCGTGCTGCCGGTGATCACCCTGTTCGGCCTGGCGGTGAACCCGGGGCTGCGCGAGCTCGGCCGGGCCAGCGCCATCGCCTTCGCCGTGGCCGCCGGCACCCTGACGCTGCTCGTGGTGGTGCTGTTCCTCACCGCCCGCCCCGGCCAGGGGCTGGAGGGGCGCCTCGAGCACAACGAGGGGTGGCGTCGCTTCACCAGCGCCGTGCGCTTCGGCATCCATCGGCTGGTGCACGAGCCGGCGGCCACCGCCCGCATCCTGGCCACCGGCTTCGCCTACCAGCTGATCCTCATCGGCTCGGCGCTCATGGCCGCCCGGGCCCTCGGGCTGCCGTCGGGGGCCGGGCCCACCGCCCTGCTCGCCTTCCTGCCGGCGGTGCTCATCGCCCAGGTGCTGCCCATCTCCATCTCCGGCCTCGGCGTGCGCGAGCTGCTGTTCGTGCTGTTCCTGCACCCGCTCGGCGTGCCCCGGTCCCAGGCCATCGCCCTGGGCCTGCTCCTCTACCTGCTCAACCTGGTGGTGAGCCTGCTGGGTGCGCCGGCCTTCGCCGTGGGCCACAGCAAGGCCGCGGCCACGTGAGCCGAGCCGCGGTCGACGACGCCGCGCCGGAGGTCGAGCCGGCGGCCCCCGCCCCCGCGCTCCAGTGGTGGCGGGAGGTGCTCATCGCCGCCGCCTTCTACTTCGTGTACTCGCGGGTGCGGAACACCTTCGGTGCCGGGCCCGAGTCGCAGTCCATCGCCTTCCGCCACGCACGCGGCGTCATCAAGGTGGAGGAGGCCCTCGGGCTCTGGTTCGAGCCCCGGCTCCAGCGCTGGTACCTCGGCCTCCCCGGCCACGGCCTGATCCGCTGGTGGAACATCTTCTACGGCACCGCCCACTTCGTGGTCACCATGGCCGTCCTGGTGTTCGCGTTCCGGCGGGCCCCGCAGGTGTACCGCTTCGCCCGCACGATGCTCGCCGGCACCACCGCGCTGGCGCTGATCGGGTTCGCCGCCTACACGCTCATGCCGCCGCGCCTGCTCGACAGCGCCAGCGTCTACGGGGCCTGCGCCGGCCGGGAGCCGGGCTGCCACGGGTACGGGCTCGTGGACACCATCGACGTGTGGGGCGGCATCTGGAAGTTCGGCTCAGGCGGGATGGCGTCGCTCTCCAACCAGTACGCCGCCATGCCCAGCCTGCACTTCGGCTGGTCCACGTGGTGCGCCATCACCGTGGTGATGGTGGTGGGCCGCGGCCGCCTGCGGTGGCTCGCCTTCCTGTACCCGGCGGCCACGCTGTTCTGCATCCTGGTCACGGCCAACCACTTCTGGCTCGATGCGTTCTTCGGGGCCGTGGCCCTCGCCGGCGGGTGGCTGCTGGCCCTCGGCACCGACCGCTGGATCCACCGGCGCCAGGAGCGGCGAGCGCTCGCCCCCTCGCCCTCGCCGGCCTAGGGACGGCTAGTCCTCGGCCTCGGCGGCCAGGAAGGACACGACGGCGCCGCTGCTCCAGGCCTGTTGGGGTTGGGCCACGGCGAGGGCGGCGGCCCGGCCGTCGTGGCAGGCGTAGAGCTCGGGGATGAGCTCGAGCTGGCAGAGCGCGTCGAGCACGGCGCGGCGCACCCGGCGGGCGTCGTCGTGGCGCCCCACGGCGCGCAGGCCCTCGTGGATCACCCAGTTGTCGTGGGGCCAGATGGAGCCGCGGTGGTAGCTGTCGGGATCGAAGTAGGGGTCGGCGCTCGAGTGGGTGCGGATGCCCACCGGGGTCCAGAGGTCGTCGCCGAAGAGCCGGT
>JAHBSN010000125.1 GCA_019639095.1 Actinomycetota bacterium | reverse complement strand
GCCATGATCTCGGTCCAGGGCAGCGCGCCGTCGCCGGCCACGTTGTAGATGCCGGCGAGCTGCTGGCTCAGCGCGAAGAGGATGGCGGCCACCACGTCGTCCTCGTGCACGAGCTGGAAGCGCGGGTCGAAGCCCGCCACCTTCGGCACGAAGGGCAGCTGGAGGGCCGAGAGCAGCGGGGTGGAGATGTCGGGCCCGATCACGTTGCAGAACCGCAGCAGGCTGAGCGACACGTGCGGGTTGTCGCGTGCGAAGTCGCGCACGTAGCTCTCGACCTCGAGCAGGCTGCGCTCCACCCGGGTGCGCGGCGGCGAGGTGCGCTTGTCGGTCTCGCGGAACCAGTACGGGTCCTGCGGGCCGCAGCCGTAGACCAGCGCTGCGGACTTCACCACCACCGTGCGCACCGTGGAACCCGTGGCCGACGCCGCGGCGAGCAGGTTCATGGTGCCGATGACGTTGATCTCGTGCATGGCCCGCGACGACATCGACGTGGAGTCGACCACCAGGAAGGTGTGGGCGATCGTGTCCACGCCGGTGGCCCGCACGATGCGAGACAGGATCGAGTAGTTCTCGTCGGAGCGGACGTACTCGGTGCGCTCGAGGCGGACGTTGGGCTCCTTGGTGTCGAGCCCGATGATCACGTCGACGTCGGGATCGGCCTCCAGCGCCTGGGCCAGGCGTCCGCCCCAGAAGGTGGACAGCCCGGTGATGAGGACCCGGCGGCCCATCAGCCGAACCAGACCGATCGGCGCTGGCGCAACATGTCGAACAGCGCCTCCTGGATCCTCTGCCGGATGGCCTCGGACTCGTCCATGATCCGGCTGCGCGAGTAGCGGGGCAGGTCGGGGTCCACGTCGAAGGTGACCGGGTCGAGCACCCGCAGCTTGAGCTTGGCGGGGAACGGCACGAGGGTGCCGAGAGGCCCGAACGCCATGTTGGCGGTGACCGGGAAGTAGGGCAGGCCGAACGCCTTGGCCACCGACGGCAGCTTGAACAGGATCGGCATCGACTCCTCGGAGCCCACCACGGCGATGGGGATGATGGGCACCCCGGCCCGCATGGCGATCTCCACGAAGCCGCCCCGACCGAAGCGACGCAGGCGGTACCGCTCGTTGTAGGTCTTCGACGTGCCCTTGGTGCCCTCGGGGAACACCAGGGCGAGCTGCTGCTGCTCGCGCAGGAGGCGGTAGGCGTTGTCGGGGTGGGCCACCACGCCCCCGGCCCGGGCCCAGAGCGTGCCCACCACCGGCGTGGTCTTGAAGAAGTGGTCGGCGAGCCCGTAGACGGGCCGGCCGAGCTCCTCCTCGATGCCGTGCATGATCGCCGGGGCATCGGCCGGGATGGCGCCGGCGTGGTTGCTCACCAGCAGCGCGCCGCCCTCGGTGGGGATCTTGTCGAGTCCCTCCCACTCGGCGCGGAACCAGCGCCGGTACATGGGGTCGTAGACCTTGCGGACGAACTCGCGGACGTGCTCGGAGCGGCCCCAGTCGTCGACGTCGCCCGTGCGCGGGTCGGGCAGCGGCTCGGGCTCCGGGACGGGCTCGTCGGCCACCGGCGGCAGGTGCAGCGGCACGAGCTCGGCCGTCCGGGTGGGCCTCGCCCCCTGCTCCGCCTGCTCGTCTCGGTCCTCGCCCATGGCCCACGAGGCTACCGCCCGGCTCTGCGCCGCCTTCAGGCGAGCCGGCCGGGGCTGCGGGCGCTGCGGTGGTTTTGGCGGCAGAAGTGGCTGGTGGGCGACCAGTTCTGCCGCCAGAAGCCCCACACCCGGGGCGGTCACCGGGCGGCCGTACCCTGGGGACATCGCCTCCGCCACGCCTCCCTCGCTCACGCCGGTGCAGCAGCGCACGCTCGCCGAGCTCGGCGCGTCCGGCGCCGAGCGGCCCACGTTCGACCCCGAGCTGGGCCGGCGCCTGCGGGCCGACCTCGAGGCGGGCCTCCGGCCGGTGCTCGACGACCTGGCGCCCGACGAGGACCTCGGCCTCACGAAGCACCTCCTGATGCGCATCCACGGCTGCGAGGTGCGGCTGCTCGCGGAGGACGCCGAGCCGGAGAAGTTCGTGGTCACGGTGCCCATCGCCCGCGGCACCATCGCCCACAAGGCCGTCGAGCTGGGGATCCACTGGAAGGGTGAGCCGCTGCCGCTGGAACTGGTCGACGAGGCCATGGCCAGCCTCGCCAACACCGACCACTGGCTCACCGACTTCCTCCAGACCTGCACCGACGCCGACCGTGCCGAGCTGCGCAGCTCCGCCGGCGACCGGGTGGCCAAGTTCTTCGAGTGCTTCCCCCGGCTGTCGCCGAAGTGGCGGCCGGTCACCGAGAGCACCCAGATCGTCGACCTGGCCGATGGGCGGATCCGCCTGCGCGGCAAGGTCGACCTCACCCTCGGCACCGCCCAGGGCAACCAGGCCGGCAAGGTCGTCATCGACCTCAAGACCGGCGCCCCCAGCCCCGTCCACCGAGACGACCTGCGGTTCTACGCCCTGCTCGACGCCATCCGGGTGGGCATCCCGCCCCGCCTGGTGGCGTCGTTCTACCTGGACCTCGGCGAGGCCCGGACCGAGTCGGTCACCGAGGGCGTGCTCGACGCCACCGTGGCCCGCACCGTCGACGCCGCCCATCGCCTCACCGCCCTGCGGGCCGGCACCGTGGCCCCGGTGCACCGCCCGAGCTACGCGTGTCGCTGGTGCGTGGCCCGGCCCACCTGCGACGTCGGCCAGGCCTGGCTCGCCGACGACGACGACCTGCTCGGCGACCTCACCGCCCAGGACGCCCCGGCCTGATCGTTCGGTCGACGTCGGGCGTCCGACGGGACTGTCAGAGGGGGTGGGGATGATGCCGGGGTCATGGAATCCTCGTCGCTCCAGTTCGCCGGCACGGTCCGCACCCTCGGGGGTGCCGCCCGGGCGCGCGGCCTGGTGGTGCCCTCGTTCCGCAGCCCGCCCCGGGTCCCGGGGGCCGAGCGCACCGTCCGCCGCCGGCCCGATGGCGGGGCCACCGTGGCGGTCGTGGTGAAGGGCCGCCCGTTCCAGGCCGTCATCGCCGACCTCATCGAGGGGATCGTGGTGGCCAACGAGCTCGACGCCGCCGAGGCCACCCGCGTGCGCACCCTCCTGTGGGACGCCGTCGTGGGCGAGCACCGCACCGAGGCCGCCTGAGGTCCCCTCCGCGTAGGGTGGCGCCGTCATCGGCCCGGGTGGCGGAACTGGCAGACGCGGAGGGCTTAAACCCCTCCGGCCCGCAAGGGCCGTGCGGGTTCGATCCCCGCCCCGGGCACGAGCGACGGCAACCGTCAGCGGCTGGGCGAGGTCGGCAGGCCGTAGGTGATCGACGGATTGAGGACCTGGCGGCCGAACAGGTAGCCGCGCTGCGCCTTCGTGAGCTCGCACGCCTCGGCGACGTCGTCCCAGGCCTCGCTGATCGTGTCGAGTTGGGCGTTGACCACGTCGAGGGCATCGGAACGGTCGATGCCGTAGATGGGAGCTGCCTCGACGCACGTCGCCAGCGAGCTCGCTCGCGCCTCGCCCTCCCGGCCGATCGCCATCGCCTGGTACGAGGTCTCCCCGGACCGGGGCTGCGGGCAGAGGTCGTAGGCGGGTGAGAGTGTCAGCGCCGTGCCGTCCCAGAAGGCGGCGTGGTTGCGGGCGTGGTCGTCGTTGTTGCCGATCGCGATGTTGCACGCGATCCGCTCGAAGAGCCGGCGACCGACGTCGGGGTCTGATCCTCGGCGGCGGAGGACGTCGAGGATGTCCGGGTAGGTGGCGTGGCGGGCGAACATCTCGTCCAGGCCGACCATCGTGAGCCCGCTGACCACCAACCGTCGGGCGTAGCCCACACGGTCGAAGCGCTCCACGAGCAGCACGTCTCGGCCGAGCGACCGGGTGAGACGGGCGGGCGGCACCTCGATCCCCACGCGGCGCGCCAGCTCGAGACCGACCGCCTCGGCCTTGACCAGCGGGTAGGGGTCGGTGGAGACCGAGAGCTTGGCGATGTAGCTGCGACCGTGGTCCTCGATCACCACCTTGGGGCGAGCGCCGCCGACCGCGGTTCCGTCGATCAGGGCCTTGGCGAGCTCGGGCGCGAGGTCGCGGCCTTCGACCAGGTCCATCGCTGCGCCGTGCAGTTCGTCGAGCGTGGCCGAGCCCTGGCGAGCGACGTACCGCTCGGGGTCGTGCTGGAAGTCGAGGGCACCGATGCGGTTCGAGGCCGACTCCAGCAGGTAGGTGAGCTGGTCGATGTCGCCCGGATCCACCGCACGGGGGTCGCCGTAGAGGCCTTCGATGATCACGCGCTGTCCCCAGGCGTCGGGCCCGGCGTCTCGAATGGCGCCGGCGATGGTGAGGCCCTCGCGGGGTTCGATCCAGCCCTCGCGCAGCGGCAGTTCGGGCTCGTAGAGGCTGATGGCGTCGGGGCGTTCCCGATAGGAGCGGGCATAGGCGAATCGGTGGTTGGTGCCGCGGCGCTGCAGGATCCCGGCCACGACCGGCTCGGTGGAGCTTGGCAGCCACGCCCAGACGTACGCCTCAGAAGTCGGGGACGGCATCGTCACCTCGTTCCGGCACGACTCGGCTCGGCAGCAGCGCGATGACCTCTTCGCCCCGGCGGCGCATGGCGACCAGCTCGTCACGCTCCGCCCCGAACAGGCGGACTCCGACAACGACGGCGGCGTTGAACACGTTCCCGATCGACGTCCCCGGGCTGCCCGCCTCGATCGCGACGATGGTGGGCGAGGACACCCCAGCTCGCGCCGCGAGGTTGGCGACGGTCCAGCCCCTGCGCTGGCGCTCGAGTCGGATCTGCTGCCCGAGCACGGTGATCGCCGCGCCGGCTTCGGGCGAGGTGGCGATCTTGCGCTTCGGCATGACAAACAAACTAGTACTTAACTGCCTATAGATGAACGCTATTTGTCATCTCGACGTGAGTGCGCTGCAGAGGTCGGGGCCGGCCAGGGACCGGTTCTCCTTCGAGGGGATCCGATGGCTGGCACAGCACACGCTGGCGTCCGGGCGCTTCGGCTCACGTGGGGCGGAGGAGCGGGGGGTGCAGGACGGTGGCGCCGCCGGCCTCGTAGCGGGCGGCGGGACGACCTCGGCCGTGCACCGTGGGGCCGCCGGCCGCCGGCACCACGAAGCCGTCGGATGCGAGCACCTTGCGGCGGAAGTTGGCGGGGTCGAGCTGGGCGCCCCACACGATCTCGTAGACCGATCTGAGCTCGGCCAGGGTGAACGTGGTCGGCAGGAACGAGGTGGCCAGCGTCGTGTACTCGAGCTTGGCCCGAGCCCGGTCGAGCCCGTCAGCCACGATGCGGTCGTGGTCGAACGCCAGGTGGGGGAGGTCGGCCACGTCCGCCCACCGGCTCTCGGCGGCGTCGGTGCCGGCCACGGGGGTGGCGGCGTCGGCCACCAGGGCGAGGTGGGCCACCGACACCACCCGGCCACGGGGGTCCCGCCGGGGGGCGCCGTAGGTGGCGAGCTGCTCGAGGTGGGCGGCGTCGCGCTGCACCCCGGTCTCCTCTCGCAACTCGCGCTCGGCTGCCGCATCGATGTCCTCGCCGGGTAGGACGAAGCCGCCCGGCAGCGCCCACCGACCCCGGAAGGGGGCCAGCGACCGTCGGATGAGCAGCAACTGCAACCGCTGCTCGCGGATCGTGAAGATGGCGAGGTCGACGGCGACCGCGACGTTGGTGATCAGGAGCGGGTCCTCCGGCCCGCTCACAGCTGGTGGCCCTCGACGCCCCAACCGGCGGCGAGCAACTCGTCGACCGCTTCCATCGCCCGATCGACCCGCTCCCGAATCGAGCCGTGCAGCACCACGAATCGCCGACCGGTCTCGGCGAGGGTCTCCTCGAACCGACCCGTCATCCAGGTCCGGATGTGCTCGCCGTCGCGCATGCCGTCCTGCTCGAAGGGCACGCCCTCGTGGTGGGTCAGGAGGTAGAGCGGATGGTGGCGGCCCAGCGACTCGACGGCGGGGGAGCGGTGACCGACGTAGCGCTCGTGCCAGATCGCCGTGGCGAAGGCATCGGTGTCGCAGACGAGCACCGGCCCGCCCTCGCGTGCGAGCACGTCCTCGAGCCGGTTCTGCTCGGCGGCGATCGCCTCGAACTCCTCGGTGGGCCAGTGGAGGTCGGCGGCATCGGGCGGAGCGTCACGGGCGAGGGCAGCCCGGGCGCGAGCCTCGGCCAGCTTCGTGACGGTGGCGGCGCGGCCGTGCTCGGGCACCCACCGGGTGAGGCCGTGCGCGCCGCCCCGGGCTCGGAGGGCGTCGGTGAGCGCACGGGACACGGTGGTGGTGCCGGTCGATTCGGCGCCCACGACCACCACGCGCCGGGCCAGGCCGCCCCGCACGGCGCGGGGTAGCTGCTCCCAGCAGGCGACCGGATCCCGGCGCACCGCGGTGGAGCTCATCGGTACGAGCGCTCGGTCGGGATCGACCGGCACGTGGCGGGCGTCGAAGCGCCGGGCCAGCTCGTCGCCGTACGGCTCCGAGCTGTAGACGGCGGTCACCGGCTCGTCGGTCACACCGGCGAGCACGGCGCGGAACTCGCGCATGTGCAGGTCCCAGACCGCCGGGTCGTCGTAGTCGATCGGGTGCGGATCCATGCCGCCGGCCACGGTCACGTTGCTGAAGTCCTCGAAGGTCTCGGCGAGCCACGCCTCTCGGTCGTCGAGCGGGATGGTCTCGTCGGGGTGGGCGAGCACCAGCACGCTCACCCGACGGGCGGTGGCCGCCGCGGTGTGGACGAGGAGCTCGTGGCCGGCGTGGGGCGGGTGGAACTTCCCGATGACCAGGCCGTGCTGGGTTGCCGGCGTGGCGCTCATGCCAGGACGCCGATCGGCTCGTCGGCCGGCGCCGGCGTGAGGGCTCGGGTCCAGTCGCGCAACCCGATGACGCACAATCCGCCGAAGACCACGTAGAGCGCCGCGGTGGGGTAGAGGCCGCGGCTGAGGTAGAGCGGGACGCTGACGACGTCGACCGTGATCCAGATCCACCACGATTCGAGCAGCTTCCGCGCCTGGCCGTAGGTGGCGAGGACGCTGAGCACCAACGTGAGCGAGTCCCAGAACGGTGCCGGCGAGTCGGTGCGCAGTATCAGCCACGCCGTCCACGCGGCGAGTCCCGGCAGGCCGACGGCGGCGAGACCGAGCCATTCGTTTCGCGTGGTGCGGCGCACCACGGCGAGCGTGAGGTCGGGGCCGTGGCGGCGCACCCAGGTCCACCAGCCGTAGAAGCCGAGGACGATGAACACCACCTGGAGGAAGGCGTTGGCGTAGAGCTTGGCGTCGAGGAAGAGGACGAGGAACAGCGCTGAGTTGAGGTTCCCGATCGGCCAGGTCCAGACCCGCTCTCGGGCCGCCCACCACACGGCGGCCAAGCCCGTGAGGTCGCCCAGCACCTCGGCCCAGGACACGTCGACCCCGCAGACCTGCACGGCGGTCGAGTCCAGCCACGAGAAGATCGGGTCCATCGTCTGCTCCTTTTAGAGTCAATCTGACCATAAAACGGGTAGCATCGGTGGTCAACGGGTTTCGGGTGCGCACCGCACCCGCAGGCGATGAGGAGGAGTTCGATGCGAGAGATCATCGGTGACCTGCTGGATCCGGCCCACGGGTTCGGCGCGATCGGTCACGGCGTGAACCTGAAGGGCAGGATGGGCGCAGGCATCGCGGCCACGATCTCGGCGCGGTGGCCGGGGATCCTGCCGCCCTACGTCGAGGCGTGCCGGAGCGGCGAACTGGCCCTTGGCGGGTTCCAGCGCTACGAGGATCCCGACGGCACGGTCATCTACAACCTGGCCTCGCAGGTGCAGCCCGGCCGCGACGCTCGCCTCGACGCGGTCGAGTCTGCGGTTGCGGCGGCGTTGGTCGACTGCGACGAGCGGGACGCACCGACCCTGGCCCTGCCTCAGATCGGCGCCGGCATCGGCGGGCTCGACTGGGTGGAGGTGCGAGAGCGGTTGGCCGCCGCCTCCATCGGCCACCGCTGCGAACTGGTGCTCGTCGCCTACGGATAGCTGACCTGCAGACGGTCACCTGCTACTCATCGACAATAATGTCGAATCGGTGGTAGACCGACCGATATGGACAATAGGATCCAGGATGCAGCCATTCGGCGACACTGGACAACATTGGCGAGGTGCGAGGCATGGACATCCAGGTACGCGCAGGGGACGACATGGGGCGCGCCATCCGGTCGGTGCGCACCGCTCGAGGGCTGACGCAGGTGGAGGCCGCCGAGATGGCGGCCATCGAGCCCTCGTACCTGTCCAAGATCGAGCAGGGCCGCACGGTCTCGCTGCTCGAGCACGAGTTGCGCATCCTCCGCCGGCTCGGGGCGACGGTCACCGTGACCTTCGAGACCGATGGCTGATCCGCGCCTCCAGGTGTGGCTGGGGGAGGACCACATCGGGGTCCTCGAGCGTCGAAGGGGGCGATTGCGATTCGCCTATACCGATTCGGCCCGCTCGTCGCTGCCCATCGGTGCGCCGTTGCTCTCCTGCTCCCTCCCACTCGACGGCCGCCCACTCGACGGCCTTGCGTTCTTCGAGGGGCTCCTGCCCGAGGGCCAGCATCGAGCCGATCTCGCCGCTCGGGCCGATGTGACGGCGTCGGACACGCTCGGCTTGCTGGCTCGATACGGGCGGGACATCGCCGGCGCCGTGACGCTCTTGGGCGAGGATCGCCCAGACCAGCGAGTCCCCGGTGTGGTCCCGCTCTCGGACGGTGACCTCCACGACGAACTGGTCGGGCTCCCCGAACGAGCTCTGGGCGTCCACGACGACTCCGAGCTCTCCCTGGCCGGACTCCAGGACAAGCTGCTCCTGGTCCAGTTGCCCGGAGGCGGCTGGGGGCGCCCCACCGGCGGCTATCCCTCGACCCACATCATCAAGCGGGACCCGCCCCGCTACCCCGGCGTCGTCGCCGCCGAGGCGCAGTGCACGAGGCTGGCCCGGGCCGTGGGGCTCACCAGCATCGACGTGGAGGTCCTGACCGTCGACGGCGTCGACCACCTGGTGGTCGAACGCTTCGACCGTCGTGTGGAGCGCGGGTCCGTGGTGCGCATCCACCAAGAAGACACGTGCCAGGCACTCGGGGTCCTGCCGAGCGCGAAGTACGAGACCCGTCACGGCGGAGGTGGACCGGAGCTCTCCCAGATCGCCAGCCTGCTCAACCGCTTCGCCGCCGACCCGCTCGATGCCCTGGATCGGCTGGCTCGGATCGCGACCTTCACCGCGCTGATCGGCAACGCCGACGCCCACGGCAAGAACGTCGCGCTCCTCCATCCGGAGCCTGGAGTCGTGGAGCTCGCCCCCCTGTACGACCAGGTGCCCACCCGGATGTGGCCTACGTTGCAGGCGCAGGCGTCCATGACGATCTCCGCCGGCCTTGACCTCGACACGGTCACCCCCGATCGGATCGCCGCCGAGGCGAAGGCCTGGGACTTCACGCCGAACCGAGCGTTGGAGGCCGCCGTGACAACCGCGGAGGCCGTCCGATCGGCCTGCGCCGACGGAACCATCGACCCCGAGGGTGCTGTGGCCACCTTCGTGCGGGCCCGGACCGAACGCTTCCTCGCTCGCTGAAGTCCGGTGACACCACAAGCTCAGGCCGGTGCGGGTCACCGGCCCGCGCGGGCACCCCTCGTAGGGTTTCGGGCATGGCGACGGGACCCGCGAACACCGCCGGGATCGATGGGCGGATCGGCGACTGCGGGCTGTACGAGCACGGGCGGCGGCGGGCGGGGCGAATCCCGCTGGGGGAGGCGGGCAACGCCGCTCGCAAGGCCGACGACGGGTTCGTGTGGATCGGGCTCCAGCAGCCCACCGCCGACGACCTGGGCGAGCTGGCCGAGGAGTTCGGCCTGCCGGCCCTCGCGGTCGAGGACGCGGTCAAGGCCCACCAGCGCCCGAAGCTCGAGGTCTACGGCGACGTGCTGTTCGTGGTCCTCAAGCCGGTCCGCTACATCGATCACGACGAGATCGTGGAGATCGCCGAGATCGCGCTGTTCCTCGGCGACGGGTTCGTGGTCACCGTCCGCCACGGCGAGAGCGACGTGCTGCGGCGGGTGCGCCAGGAGCTCGACGCCGGATCGCCCCTCCTCGAGCTCGGCCCCACCGCGGTGCTGTACCGCGCCGCCGACCTGGTGGTCGATGCCTACGAGCAGACCATCGAGCTCATGAACGAGGACGTCGACGAGATCGAGCTCCAGGTCTTCGGCGCCGACGAGCAGAACCACGCCGAGCGCATCTACAAGCTCAAGCGCGAGATCGCCGAGTTCCGTCGTGCGGTCCTGCCGCTGGCGCCGGCGGTCGCCCGGCTCAGCGAGGGCCCGGTGCCCCACGTCGACCCGGCGGCCTCCACCTACTTCCGCGACGTGCACGACCACCTGCTGCGCGCCGCCGACGCCATCGAGGGCCACGACCGGCTGCTGTTCGACGTGCTGCAGGCCGACCTCGCCCGGCTGAGCGTGCGCCAGAGCGAGATCGGGGTCCGCCAGAACGAGGACATGCGCAA
>JAHBSN010000124.1 GCA_019639095.1 Actinomycetota bacterium | reverse complement strand
TTCGTCCCCCACGTCGACGTGGTCACCGGCATCGGCTACGACCGGGCGGCGTCGCTCGGGGCCGAGGCCGCTCGGTTCCACGAGATCCGCCGGGTGGTGTCGAACCTCGGCGTCTACGACTTCGACACGCCGGACCACCGCATGCGGCTGCGCTCGCTGCACCCGGGCGTGTCGGTCGACGACGTGGTGGCGGCCACCGGCTTCGAGCTGGTGATCCCCGACGGCGTCCCGGTCAGCCGGCTGCCCACCCCCCACGAGCTGCAGCTGCTCGAGGAGGTCATCGACCCGAAGGGCACCCGCTACCGCGAGGTGCCGGACCCGGCCTGACCGGCCGTCAGGTGCAGGCGTTGGAGAGGCGCGTCGAGATCAGGTCGTCGGCGTCGATGTCGACCACCACGCACGGCGGGCTGTCGGGAAGGCGCAGCAGGATGGCGGCCCGGTTCCCGTCGACCGACACGTCCGACACGTAGGCGCCCTCCACCTCGAGCAGCTGGTCGTACGGGTCGGGACCTTCCTGGTCGCCGGCCCAGGTGAGCTCCGCCGCCCGAGCCCGGTCCACGTCGGCCACGGTGAGCTCGCGGCGGCTCGCCTCCCGCTCGGCGCGGTGGCGCACGTCCTCGGCCGCACGGGTGGCCTGGCGGGCCTCCCAGGCGAGCCACCCGCCACCTCCCACGAACGCCAGCACCAGGACCACCACGAGGACCCGGCCGACGATGCCCCACGGTCCCACGGGCTCCTCGGCGCGCTCGGGTCGGCCGGTGGCGGGGTCGATCGGTGGGCGGTACCGGTTCCACGCGCCGAGCGCGATCCACCACCAGAACACGAGGGTGAGCGCGCCCAGCCCCGCCGCCTCGGCCGCTCCCAGGGGGTCGTGGTGGGCGATGGAGGTGCCCGCCGACCACGACACGCCGACGGCGGTGAGCCCGAACAGCAGGCCGGCGAGCCCGGCGAGGGCGGCCCATCCGACGCGTCGCTGCACCCGCGGCAGGGTACCGGCCCACGCGTCGACCCTGGTCCGGGCGTCGCGCCGTCGACCGGACCGGTCCGATTGGCCCGACATCGGTGCAGGCCGGGGCGTACGATCGTCACTCGTGGTCAGCGATCAGTACCGCATGCACCGGCTGCGCGCCGGCGACGAGTGGGTGCTCGGCACCCTCGCCCGCGGCAACGCCCGCTTCGGCGACGGCAAGGAGCAGGAGTGGCTCCCGCCGCTCGGCACCGAGGACACGGCCCAGTTCGTGGCCGACCCCAACACCGTGTGCATCGTGGCGATCGACCTCGAGACCAACCACATCGCCGGGTTCGTGTACGGCGGCGTGCTCAAGCGGCGCCACACCAAGCTCCACCACATCTGCCTCTACGAGGTCGGGGTCGACATCGACCACCGCAGCCGCGGGGTGGGGCCGCTGCTCCTGTCGGCCTTCGCCGCCGAGGCCCGCCGGATGGGCATCGACCGCGGGTTCGTGGTGGCCAACGCCGACGACGCCGAGGCCATGAAGCTCTACACCGACGCCGGGGCGGTGCGCAGCTCCGCCCACGACGTCCTGCTCGGCCTCACCTTCTGAGGATCGGGGGCCTTTGGCCGCCGATCGGGTGCGGCTCGTACGCTGCCGCCCATGTCTGACGCCCCATCAGGTCCGGCCGCGGTGGCCTCCGCCGACCCGCTGCGCACCCGCTTCTGCGACCTGGCCGGGTGCCGCTACCCGATCGTGCAGACCGGCATGGGGTGGGTGTCGGGCGCCAACCTGACCGCCGCCACCAGCGCGGCGGGCGGCTTCGGCATCCTGGCCGCGGTCACGATGACGCCCGACCAGCTGCGCGACGCGGTGCACGGGGTGAAGGAGCGCACCGACGCCCCGTTCGGCGTGAACTTCCGGGCCGACCAGCCCGACCTCACCGAGCGACTCCGGTTCGTGACCGGCGAGGGCGTGCGGCTGGTGTCGTTCGCCGGGGCGCCCACCAAGGACGCGATCAAGCTGGTGCACGACGCCGGCGGGGTGGTGGTGCCCACCGTGGGCGCCCGTCGCCACGCCGAGAAGATGCTCGAGTGGGGCGTCGACGGCGTGATCGCCCAGGGCGGCGAGGGTGGCGGCCACACCGGCACCGTCCCCACGTCGCTCCTGCTGCCCCAGGTGGTGGAGGCTGTGGGGGCCTCGATCCCGGTGCTGGGGGCCGGCGGGTTCCACTCGGGCGCCGGGCTGGTGGCGGCGCTGGCCTACGGCGCCGACGGCATCGCCATGGGCACCCGCTTCCTGCTCACCGCCGAGAGCCGCGTGCCCGACGAGGTGAAGGCCCGCTACACCGCCGCCACCGTGTTCGACACCGTGGTCACCGAGGCGCTCGACGGCGCGCCGCAGCGCGTGATCCGCACCGACATGGTCGACGGGCTCGAGAAGGCGCCCACCGTGCTCAAGCTGCCGGCCGCCCTGCGCCGGGCGCTGGCGTTCCGCAAGCAGACCGGCACGCCCCTGAAGGAGTTGGTGCAGGAGGGCCTGGCCATGCGCAAGAGCCAGGACCTCTCGTGGAGCCAGCTGGCCATGGCCGCCAACGCGCCGATGCTGATCAAGGTGGCGCTGGTGGACGGCGACCCGTCGGTGGGCGTGCTGCCCACCGGCCAGGTCACCGGCGTGATCGGCGAGCTGCCCACGGTGGCCGAGCTGATCGACCGCATCGTCGCCGACGCCAGGGCCACCATCACCCGCCTCGCCGGCTGAGCTCGGCGGCTTCGCCGCCAGGTCCCCCACGGGGGGCGCCCGCTGGAGCGTTGGCGCAGATTCTGCGCAGATTCTGCGCGACCTGCCGAGGTGGGCGCGCTCGTGGTCGCCCAGCAACCTCGAGCGCACCCACCTTTGGACCGATTCGGGCGGGTGGCCGCCCAGGAAGCCGGGACTTCGGGACCTGACGGGGCGTCAGATACGCTCCGCAGCCGTATGGCGATGCCGGAGGGTGCGACGTGGACCTGACCTGGAGCCCCGACGAGGAGGCCTTCCGGGCCGACGCCCGGGCCTGGCTGGAGGCCGAGCTGCACCGTTGGCGGGACCGCCACGACGACCGGATCCTGTCGGGCGACACGGTGGAGGGCTTCGCCCAGCACCTCGACTGGGAGCGCACCCTGTTCGACGGCGGCTACGCCGTGGTGTCGTGGCCCACCGAGCTCGGCGGGCGAGGCGCGAGCCGCTGGGAGTGGCTCATCTTCGAGGAGGAGTACTACCGGGCGGGTGGCCCGCAGCGGGTCACCCAGAACGGCATCTTCCTGCTGGCGCCCACGGTGTTCGAGTTCGGCACCGCCGAACAGCAGGCCCACATCCTCCCGCGCATGGCGTCGGCCCAGGACCTGTGGTGCCAGGGCTGGAGCGAGCCCAACGCGGGGTCCGACCTGGCGTCGCTCACCTGCAAGGCCACGAGAGACGACGACCGCGGCGGCTGGGTCCTCGACGGCCAGAAGACCTGGACCACTCGCGGCGCCTTCTGCACGCACCTCTTCGGCCTCTTCCGCACCGAGCCGGGCAGCGAGCGCCACAAGGGCCTCACCTACCTGCTCGTTCCCCTCGACCTGCCCGGCACAACGGTGCGCGGGTTCGGTCGCCTCGACGGCGACGAGGGCTTCGCCGAGGTGTTCTTCGACGGCACCTTCCTCCCCGACGACGCCCTCCCCGGCGGCGTGGTGCTGGGCGACGTCGGCCAGGGCTGGTCGGTGGCCATGGCCACCACGTCGTCCGAACGGGGCCTCACCCTGCGCTCCCCGGGCCGCTTCACCGCCACCGCCGACCGCCTCCTCGACCTGTACCGCTCGCACGCCGCCGTGCCCGACGGCATCGACCCCGGCCTCCGAGACCGCGTGGTCCAGGCCTGGATGGAGGCCGAGGCCTACCGGCTCCAGACCCTCCAGACGGTCACCGACGATGCCGAGGGCCGCTCGGCCGGCGCCGCGTCGAGCTTCGTGAAGCTGTGGTGGTCCGAGCTCGACGTGAAGCTCCACGAGACGGCGCTCGACATCCTGGGCGCCGACGCCGAGCTCGACGGGGCCTGGAGCAAGGGCTGGCAGTTCGCCCTGTCGGGCCCCATCTACGCCGGCACCAACGAGATCCAGCGCAACATCGCCGCCGAGCGCGTGCTCGGCCTGCCGAGGAAGTAGCCCGCCGTGCGCTTCGCCTTCACCGACGACCAGCTCGCCTTCCGCGACGCCGTGCGCGACCTCCTCGCCAAGGAGTGCCCGCCCGAGGTGGTCCGTGCCGCCTGGCCCGACGAGACCGACGTGTTCGGGGCCCGCAAGGGCGAGGGGGCGCGGGCCGACGCGGCCAAGGTCGATGCGGTGTGGTCGGCGCTGGCCGAGATGGGCGTGCTGGGCGTGGGCGTGTCCGAGGCGGGTGGCGGCCTGGGCATGACCGAGGTCGACTGGGTGCTGCTCGCCGAGGAGACCGGCTACGCCGCGCTGCCCCACCCGTTCGTGGAGACGGCGTGCGTGGTGGCGCCCCTGCTCGACGGCGCCGGCGACCCGCACGGCGTGCTCGCCGAGCTGCTCGACGGGACCCGCCAGGCCGGCGCCGTCCCCCCGGGCAGCACGAACGTGGCGTGGGGCGATGCCGTCACCTACCTCGTGCTGCTCGAGCACCAGCACGGCGCCGGCACCGGCTGGGTGGCCCGGCGCGTGGAGCGGGGGCTGGCGGTGGGCGACACGAACCACCACCGACGCACGCTCGTGGACGCCGTCGACGCCGGTCGCCACCTCGTCCGCCTGGGTGCCTGGCAGGCGGGCGACGAGCTGGGCTCGGTGGACGACGCCGCCACAGCCTTCGACCACGGCGCCCTGGGCACCGCCGCCCAGCTGGTGGGCGTGGGGCGACGGCTGCTCGACCTGACCGTGGCCTACGTCGGCGAGCGCAAGCAGTTCGGCGTGCCGATCGGCTCCCAGCAGGCGGTGAAGCACCACCTGGCCGACGCCGCCATGAAGCTGCGCTTCGCTGCGCCGGCGGTGTACGCCGCGTCGTGGTCGATGGCCACCGGGGCGCCCACCGCGAGCCGTGACGTGTCGACGGCCAAGGCGCTGGCGTCCGATGCCGCCCGGTTCGCCGCGCGCCAGGCGCTCCAGTGCCACGGCGCCATCGGGTACACGGTGGAGTACGACCTGCACCTCTACCTGAAGCGGGCCGAGGCCCTGGCCCGCACCTGGGGCGACGCCGCCTGGCACCGCCGCCGCGTGGCCACCGCCCTCGGCATCTGACCGCCGGGCGCAGAATCTACGCAGATTCGTCGAACGCTTCTTGTGCTGGCAGTCGCCAGTTGTGGCGAACGTGGGCACAAGAACGGAACCGCCCGTCGGTGGGGGAGCGGATCTGACGGGGCGTTAGATTCGCGGGGTTCGCCCACCACCCAGGAGCGCAGCCATGCCCGAGGCCTACATCGTCGACGCCGTCCGCACGCCCGTGGGGCGCCGCGGCGGTGGCCTGAGCCAGGTGCACCCGGCCGACCTGGGCGCCGCCTCCATCAAGGCGCTCCTCGAGCGCACCGGCATCGACCCGGGTGCGGTCGACGACGTGATCTTCGGCAACGTCGACTCCGTGGGCGGCCAGGCCGGCGACATCGCCCGCACCTGCTGGCTGGTGGCGGGCGGCCCCGAGCACGTGCCGGGCACCACGGTGGACCGCCAGTGCGGCTCGGCCCAGCAGGCCGTGCACTTCGCGGCCCAGGCGGTGATGGCCGGCGTCAACGACCTCGTGGTGGCCGGCGGCGTCCAGCAGATGTCGCAGATCCCGATCAGCTCGGCCATGACCCTGGCCTCGGACCTCGGCTTCCCCGACCCGTTCACCACGTCGCCCGGTTGGGTGGCCCGCTACGGCCCCGACCAGGTGAGCCAGTTCACCGGCGCCGAGCTCATCGCGAAGAAGTGGGACCTCAGCCGGGACGAGATGGAGGCCTTCGCCGTCGAGTCCCACACCCGGGCCCTCAAGGCCCAGGCGAACGGCGCGTTCGACGGCGAGATCGCCCCGCTCGAGGGCGTGACGGCCGACGAGGGCCCCCGCGAACCCAACTGGGACAAGATCCGCAGCCTGCCCACGCTCGTGCCCGACGGTCGCCTCACCGCGGCGTGCGCCAGCCAGATCAGCGATGCGTCGGCCTCGATCCTGATCGCCTCCGAGCAGGCGGTGAAGGACCACGGCCTCACGCCCCGGGCCCGCATCCACCACCTGAGCGTGCGCGGCGACGACCCGATCTACATGCTCACCGCCCCCATCCCCGCCACCCGGCACGCGCTCGAGAAGACCGGCCTCACCATGGCCGACATCGACGCCGTCGAGATCAACGAGGCGTTCGCCTCGGTGGTGCTGGCCTGGGCGAAGGAGCTCGACCCCGACATGGCCACCGTGAACCCCAACGGCGGTGCCATCGCCCTCGGCCACCCGCTCGGCGCCACCGGCGCCCGCCTCATGACCACCCTGCTCAACCACCTCGAGCGCACCGGCGGCCGCTACGGCCTCCAGACCATGTGCGAGGGCGGCGGCCAGGCCAACGTCACCATCATCGAGCGCCTCGGCTGACTCGAGCCCCAAGCCGCCCCGGACCGACCGCGGCTGAACGCCTCAGGCGGCAGGGAGCGGGTCCGGACCCGACACCAGGCAGTAGACGGCCGACGTGTCCTCGTCGAGCGCTCGCACCTCGGTGCGCAGCGTGCGGTCGTCGGGGATCGTCGCACCCAGGTGGGCCACCAGGGTGCGACAGCCCTCGGCCGCCTCGGCGTCGGTCGGCGGATCGCCGGCACCGACGTTGCCGCTCGCCACGGCCCGGCTGGCATCGCCCTCGCAGACCACGAAGGTGAGCGCGTCGTCGACGCAGGTGCCGAGCTCGGCGGGCAGGATCCGGGTCCGGCCGAGGCTCGTGAGCGGGCCGGTGAAGGCCACCGACTCGCCGTCGGGGCGCACCGCGGTGACCTCGCACACCATCCAGCGCTCGCCGGCGCGCCACTCGTCGGGGCTGGGCAGGAAGTAGGCCCCGTCGAGCACGGTGGCCTGGAATGCCCCGGTGAACGGGGTGCCGGCCAGGTCGATGTCGATGATCTGCTGGATGGCGTCGTTGGCCCGGCCCGAGCAGGTGTTGGCGGTCTCGCCCATCACCGACTCGAACTCGGCGCCGCCCGCCTCGATGAGCTCGGGGGTGATCGCCTCGGCCGTGGCCGGCGGCAGCTCGAACGAGGCCACCACCTCGGCGCCGTGCGGGTCGGTGCAGCGCACGCTCGGCCGGGTCTCGTAGGCGGCGCGACGTTCCTCGACCGAGAGCACCGGCCGGCAGATGCCCACGGCCGGGCTGCCGGCGGCGGCCACGTCGGCCAGGGGGTCGGTGGTGGTGGTCTCGATGTCGATCGACGCCGGGCCGCCGGGGTCGGACGGGGCCGATGCGCCGTCGTCGCCCCCGCTGCAGCCCGCCGCCACCAGCACGACGGCGACGAGGCCGGCGGCCAGCGGGCCGCCACGGCGCCGTCGTCCCGGGTGGGCGGTGGTGGCCATCGCCGGATCGTACGGCGGCCGGGGCCGAGGCCGAGGTCACCGTTGGGGATCCGACCGCTCGCCTACGCTCGGTCGGGTCCCGAGGCCCATGGGCCCCCGAGGTCCCGAGGCGGTCCCGATGTCATCCACACCTCCGCCGTTGCCCCCGTCGGGCGACCCCTGGAACCAGCCCGGTGGCGACACCGGCGATCCCACCTCGGGCTACGGGTCGCCGGGGTCGGGGTCGGGCGACCCGACGTCGGGCTACGGCTCGCCCGGCCACGGCCAGCCCGGCTACGGATCGGCCGCGCCCGGCCAGCCCGGGTACGGCCCGCCGCAGCCGGGCTACGGACAGGGCTACGGGCCGTCGGGCTACGGGCAGCCGCCGGCCGGCTACGGGCCACCGCCTCCGGGCTACGGCTCGCCCGCCTACGGCCAGGCGTACGGACAGCCGCCGTACGGCTACGGGCCGCCCGGCCAGATCGAGCACCCGCAGGGCACCACGATCCTCGTGGTGGGGATCTTCAGCATCGTCCTCACCTTCATCTGCGGGTTCGGGGCGCTGCTCGGTCCCGTGGCCTGGGTGATGGGCAACTCGGCCATCCGCGAGATCGACGCGCAGCCCGGGCGCTACAGCAACCGCGGTCAGATCCAGGCCGGGCGCATCTGCGGGATCGTGGCGTCCGCCCTGCTCATCCTGGGCATCCTGGCCTTCGTGGCGCTCCTCGCGTTCGGATCGTCCTCGTCCTGACCACGGGGGACACCCGTCGGCGATCGGCCTACGCTCGGCCCGTCCCGACGTCCTGCAGGCGGTAGCCATGTCGACCACGCCCCCCACGCCGCCCGACGAGCCGTGGAACCAGCCGGCTCCCGGCTACGGCCCGCCACCGCCCTACGGCCAGGCCCCCTACGGTGCCTCGCCCTACGGCCCACCTGCGTACGGCCAGTCGCCCTACGGGTACGGCCCCATCGAGCACCCCCAGGGCACCACGATCCTCGTGCTCGGCATCCTGGGCATCGTCGTGTGCGCCGTGCTCGCGCCGGTGGCGTGGGTGATGGGCAACAACGCCCTGCGGGAGATCGATGCCCAGCCCGGCCGCTACAGCAACCGGGGCATCGTCCAGGCCGGCCGGCTGTGCGGGATGATCTACAGCCTCTTCCTGCTCGTGATGCTCGTGGGGCTGGTGGTGCTGTTCGTGGTGATCGGCGTCAGCGCCTCGTCGTCGTCTGGCTGAGGCTGGTCCGAGCCGCCTCGGCGCTCAGCCCGACAGGTGGTGCAGGGCCACGGCGGCGGCGGTGGACACGTTGAGCGAGTCGACCCCCGACGCCATCGGGATCGACACCCGGTGGTGGGCGGCGGCCAGCGCGGCGCCGGTCAGCCCCGGACCCTCGGCCCCCACCACCACGGCCACCGGACCTCCGCCGAGCGCCCTGCGGTCGAGGTCCCGGAGGTCGACGTCGGCACGGGGCGTGAGGGCCACGGTGGTCACCCCGAGCGCGTGCAGCTCGTGGAGCCCGCCGGGCAGCGCCGGCAGGGCGCCGGTGGGCACCGCGAGCACGTTGCCCAGCGAGACGCGCACCGACCGGCGGTAGAAGGGGTCCGCCGAGGTGGGGTCGATCAGCACGGCGGCCACGCCGAACGCCGCCGCGTTGCGGTAGAGCGCGCCGAGGTTCTCGTGGTCGTTCACGCCCTCGGCCACCAGCACGAGCCCGGTGGAGGGGACCAGCTCGGCCAGGGGTCGCGGGGCGGTGCGCGCCACCGAGGCCAGGGCGCCACGGTGGATGTCGAAGCCCACCACCTCGCGCAGCACGTCGGCCTCGGCCACCGCCACCGGTGCCGCGCACCCGGCCAGGGCCGGCGCCAGGCGCTCGGCCACCTTCGGCAGCAGGGCGAGGGACCGCACCGACCAGCGCGGCAGGCCGAGCAGGCGCTCGATGGCCAGGACCCCCTCCACCACGAAGTAGCCGCCCCGGCGCTCCACCTGGCGCCGGGTGGCGGGGTCGACGAGGGCGACGAAGTCGGCGAGCAGGGGGTGGGTCGGGTCGGTCACCTCCACCAGCTCGGCCACGGGGACCAGCCTGCCCGACGACGTCAGCGGCCGAGGAAGGGCGCGAACGAGTCGAGCGTGGCGAGCACCTCGGGGGCCGACGCCGACGGGAGCCGGAGGATCACCTCGCGGATGCCGAGCGACTCGTAGTGGTCGAGCTTGCCCTGGTCGGGCAGCGTCCCGAACGGGACGACGGCGAGCTCGGCGGGGTCGCGGCCCACGGCCTCGGCGGCGGCGCGCAGGTCGGCCATGGCCGCGGCCACCCCGGCGCCGCCCACCGGGATCCAGCCGTCGGCGAACTCGGCGATGTGGCGGAACAGCAGCGGGCCGGCCGCCCCGCCCACCAGCACCGGCACGCCGGAGCGGCCCCGCACCGTCTGCACCGGCTTCGGCCACGCCCACGACGGCGAGAGCTGCACGTGCTCGCCCTGGAACGCGGCTTCGTCGTCGGCCCAGAGCGACTGCATCGCCAGGACCCGCTCGCGCACCACCGCCCGCCGGGTGGCCTTGGAGCCGCCATGGTCCTCCAGCTCCTCGATGTTCCACCCGTACCCCACGCCGAGCGACACCCGTCCGCCCGAGCAGTGGTCGAGCGTGGCCACCTCCTTGGCGGTCACGATCGGGTCGCGCTCGGCCAGCAGGGCGATCCCGGTGCCCACCCGCAGCGTGGAGGTGACGGCGGTGATCATCCCCATGGCCACGAAGGGGTCGAGGCAGCGCTTGTACTCCTCGGCGAGCGGCTCCCCCATGGGCGACGGCGTGCGCCGGCTGGTGGGGATGTGGGTGTGCTCGGGCAGCCACAGCGACGTGAAGCCGCGGTCCTCCACCTCCCGGGCCAGCGTGACCGGGTCGATGCTGCGGTCGGTGAGGAAGATCGTCACGCCGAGGTCCATGGCGCCGCACGCTAATCTGACGCCTCGTCAGAAACCACCGGCGCGCCGCCCAGGCCCGGCCGGAACGAGAACGAACGGACGGTCGGTGCCATGGGCTTCATCTGCGACGGACGGGTGGTCGTGATCACGGGCGCCGGGCGCGGGATCGGCCGGGGCCACGCCCTGGA
>JAHBSN010000123.1 GCA_019639095.1 Actinomycetota bacterium | reverse complement strand
CAGTCCGCCCGCGACCCCGTTGCGCGTGGTCTCGGCGCCCGCGCTGAACAACAGGCTGAAGAACATGTACAACTCGATGTCGGACAGCGACGGCGACTCCGGATCCTCGACGGTGGCGTTGGCGACCACCGACAACATGTCGTCACCCGGTTCGGCGCGCTTCGCGGCGATCAGTTCGGTGCCGTAGGCGAACATCCGCGACCGCGCCTCCTCGACGGACTCGGCCTCTTCAAACGACTGCGTGCCCACCTCACCCTTGCGGGACTCGCCGAAGTCGAAGGTCGGCTCGATCGCGTGAAACAGCCAATGCCGCTCAGTCTCAGGCACTCCCAGCAGGATGCAGATCATCTGCATCGGCAGCTCCGCCGCGATGTCGACGAGAAAGTCGAACGCCACGCCGGGCCGCACCGCGTCCAGGAGAGCGCGCGCTCGCCGGCGCAGGTCGTCCTCGACCCGGCGGATCATCCGCGGGGTCAGACCGGAACTGACGAGCCGCCGAATGTGGGTGTGCCGGGGATCGTCCATCATGTTGAGCACCTGACCCGCGATCGGCAGATCCTGCAACAAGGTGCCACCGTAGGGGCGACCGCCGCCGGTCACCGACGAATAGGTGTCCGCATCGCGAAGCACGGCAAGGGTTTCCGGGTGGGTGGCCACCGACCAGAAACCCTCGCCATCGGGGGTGTTCTCGGTCGGCTCGTGCCAGTACACCGGCGCCTCGCGGCGGTGGATCTCGAACAGGTGGTGTGGGAAGCCGTCGGCGAAGTTGTCCAGATCGGTGAAATCGATGTCCTTGAGCGACATGGACTTCAGAGGATCGCGCCGGGCGTGTACTTGGCGGCGTCCGGATAGGCACTCACCAACTCATTCACCGCGGCGACGACCTGGTCCACCTGTTCGCCGGCCGAACCGATGAACGCCGCCTTGTCGGCCACCGCCTCGTCGAGCGCCGAACGATCCAGCGGAAGCCGCGGATCCGCGGCCAGGCGATCCAGCAGGTCCGGTTCGGCGCCCCGTTCCCGCATCGCCAGCGCGACCGCCACGGCGTGCTCCTTGATCACCTCGTGGGCGGCCTCGCGCCCCATGCCGGCCCGCACGGCGGCGATGAGCACCTTGGTGGTGGCCAGGAACGGCAGATAGCGGTCCAACTCGCGCTGGATCACCGCGGGGTAGGCGCCGAACTCGTCGATCACCGTCAGGAACGTCTCGATCTGCCCGTCGACCGCGAAGAACGCGTCGGGCAGCGCCACCCGGCGCACCACCGAGTCGCTCACGTCGCCCTCGTTCCACTGGTCGCCGGCGAGCTGGGCCACCATCGCCAGGTGGCCCGAGAGGATGGCCGCGAACCCGCACACCCGCTCGCACGAGCGCGAGTTCATCTTGTGGGGCATGGCCGACGAACCCACCTGGCCCGGCTTGAACCCCTCGGTCACCAGCTCCTGGCCGGCCATGAGGCGGATGGTGGTGGCCAGGCTGGAGGGCCCCGACGCCACCTGCACCAGCGCCGACACCACGTCGAGGTCGAGCGAACGGGGATACACCTGGCCGACGTTGTCGAGCGAGCGCTCGAAGCCGAGGTGGCGGGCCACCGCCGCCTCCATGCGCTCCACCGCCTCGGGCGTGCCGAGCAGGTCGAGCATGTCCTGCTGGGTGCCCACGGGGCCCTTGATGCCGCGCAGCGGGTAGCGGGCGAGCAGGTCGTCGGCCCGGCCGAGCGCCACCAGCAGCTCCTGGCCCGCGTTGGCGAAGCGCTTGCCCAGCGTGGTGGCCTGCGCCGGCACGTTGTGGCTGCGCCCGGTCATCACGGTGGTCGAGTGCTCGGCGGCGCGCTCGGCGAGGCGGGCCAGCGTGGCGAGCATCCGACCGCGCACCAGCACCAGCGCGTCTCGGACCTGCAGCTGCTCGACGTTCTCGGTGAGGTCGCGAGAGGTCATGCCCTTGTGGATGTGCTCGTGGCCGGCGAGGGCCGAGAACTCCTCGATGCGGGCCTTCACGTCGTGGCGCGTGACCCGCTCGCGAGCGGCGATCGAGGCCAGGTCGACCTTGGGGACGGCGGCCTCGTAGGCATCGATCGCCGCCTCGGGCACATCGACCCCGAGCTCGCGCTGGGCCCGCAGCACCGCGAGCCACAGCCGGCGCTCGAGCACGATCTTGTGCTCGGCCGACCACAGCTGGACCATCTCCTCGCTGGCGTAGCGGCTGGCCAGGACGTTCGGGATCACGGGCTTCACGCGACGATCGTAGAGGGGCCGGCCCGGGGCGCCCCAGGCGTGGCATCGGGCACACCCGGGCCGTTCGACCTACGAATCGCTCAAGGTCTGTGGATGGCGGCCGATGGGGCGGGGCCTGGGACCCTGGGGAGGGAAGAGCACGTGAACCACTGCATGCGCCACTACGAGGAGACGGTCGCGGGCTACTGCCGGACCTGTGGCCATCCGTTCTGCAGTCGGTGCCTCGTGTACGCGTTCGGCCCGAAGAAGCCGCCCTACTGCGTGGGCTGCGCGCTCTACGCCTCCGGCGTGCGCAGCGGCAGCCGCACGGTGGTGGCGCCGGTGGAGCCGCCGATCATCGATGTGGACGAGCCGCCGCCGAGCCCGTCGGCCGTGCCTGGCACCGTCGGCCTCCCCGCCGCCGTGCTCGAGACCCAGCCGGTGCAGGACAAGCGCGCCGAGCGGGCCTACCGCCGGGCGCAGAAGACCGCGGAGAAGCAGGCCGCCAAGGCGGCGAAGAAGGCGGCCCGCAGCGGCACGCCGCTGGAGCCGGAGGTCGCCGAGGTCGTGGACCTGGCCCCGTCGAGCCAGGTGCCTGCGCCGAGCGCGCTCCTGGCCGGCCAGGAATCCGCCTGATCCAAGGGGTCGATGCCGAGTTGACCGACCGGCGAGCGCTCGTTCTGTGTGCAGGACGCGCCCCTGGAGGGCGCCTGCTGCATACAGAACCGCCGCAGCCTCGCGCCGATCTCGTTCTGTGTGCAGGACGCGCCCCTGGAGGGCGCCTGCTGCAAACAGAAGCGTCCGAGGGGTCAGGTGGCGGCGGCTCGCTTGGCGCGGTCGTCGGCCAGGGCGGACACGAGCGACTCGTCGGTGACGGCCAGGATCTGCACGGCCAGCAGGGCGGCGTTGACCGCCCCGTCCACCGCCACGGTGGCCACCGGCATGCCCCGGGGCATCTGCACCGTGGAGTAGAGCGCGTCGACCCCGTTGAGGGCACCGCCCGACAACGGCACGCCGATCACCGGCAGGGTGGTGTGGGCGGCGGCGGCGCCGGCCAGGTGGGCGGCCATGCCGGCGGCGGCGATGATCGCCGCGTAGCCGTTCTCCCGGGCCGACCCCACGAAGGCGGCCACCTTGGCCGGGCTGCGATGGGCCGACATCACCTGCACGTCGGCCTCGATGCCGAAGGCGGCCAGCGTCTCGGCGGCCGGCTCCATCTTGGGCCGGTCGTTGGGCGAACCCATGATCACCGCAACCTTGTACTTCGACACCACGTGCTCCTCTCGCTGATCCGATCGGGTGGAACCTACCGCTGCGCCGGAGCGCTCCGGCAGGCCGGTCGGGATCGGCGGCGGAATCAGCCGGCGGCGATGTCGGTGCGGTGGTGCATCCCCGGCCAGGACAGGCACGCCACCGCCTCGTAGGCCCGAGCCCGGGCGGTGGCGGCGTCGGGACCGCGGCCGATCACGTCGAGTACCCGGCCGCCGGCGGTGATCCGGCGGCCGTCGGCGTCGGCCCCCACCCCGGCGCTCAGCACGGTGACGCCGGGGACGGCGGCCGCCGCGTCCCAGCCCTCGATCACGTCGCCGGTGCGGGGGGTGCCGGGGTAGCCCTCGCTGCACGCCACCACCAGCACGGCGACGTCGTCGGAGAACGTGGGCGCCGCCACCGCGGTCAGGTCGCCGTCGGCCGCCGCGGCCAGCAGCTCGGCGAGGTCAGAGGTCATCCGGAGCAGCACCGGCTGCGAGTCGGGGTCGCCGAAGCGCACGTTGTACTCGAGCAGCTTGGGCCCCTCGGGGGTGACCATGAACCCGGCGTAGAGGGCGCCGCGGTAGTCGATGCCCCGGGCCTGCAGCGCGGCGAGGGTGGGCGCCACGAACCGCTCGGCGGCCACGTCGGCGAAGTCGGCCTCGAGGAACGGCAGCGGCGACCACGCGCCGATGCCCCCGGTGTTGGGGCCGATGTCGCCGTCGCCCACCCGCTTGAAGTCCTGGGCCGGTGGGAGGCACACGCTGCGGTGGCCGTCGCAGACGGCGAAGACCGACACCTCGGGGCCGGTGAGCCCCTCCTCGATCACCACCCGGCGCCCGGCCTCACCGAACGACGAGCCGGAGAGCTTGTCGCGCACGTCGGCCTCGGCCTCGGCCAGCGATTCGGTGACGAGCACGCCCTTGCCCGCGGCGAGGCCGTCGGTCTTGACGACGTAGAGGCCGGGGAGCGTCCGCAGGAACTCGAGCGCCGGCTCCACGTCGGCGAAGGCGCCGTGGCGGGCGGTGGGCAGGCCGGCGTCGACCGCCAGCTGCTTCATGAACGCCTTGGAGCCCTCGAGCTGGGCGCCGTCGGCGCCGGGGCCGAAGACCCGCCGCCCCTGAGCGCGCAGGCGGTCGGCCAGGCCGTCCACCAGTGGCGCCTCGGGGCCCACCACCACCAGGTCGACCGAACCGTCGGCCACCAGCTCCTCCACCGGGGCCGACGTGGCGCCCGGGATGCCCGGGTTGCCCGGCGTGACCAGCACCTCGGCCGATCGGCCGAGCACCTCGGCCAGGCCGTGCTCGCGCCCGCCCGAGCCGACCACCACCACCTTCACGAGGCGGCCACCTCGCCGTGGCGGATCACGAACTGCTCGCGGCCCGGGCCCACGCCCACGAGCCGCACGGGGACGCCCACCTGCTCCTCGAGGAAGGCCAGGTACGCCTCGGCCGCCGCCGGCAGCTCGTGGGCCTCGGTGATCTCGGTGAGCGGCGTGTTCCAGCCCGGCAGCTCCTCGTAGACCGGCACGGCGGCGTGGAGGTCGCTCTGGTGGTACGGCAGGTGGGTGACCCGCTTCCCGTCGACCTCGTAGGCCACGCAGACCTTCACCGTGTCCAGCGTGTCGAGCACGTCGAGCTTGGTGATGGCCAGCTCCGACAGCGAGTTGAGCCGCACCGCCTGGCGCAGCATCACGGCGTCGAACCAGCCGGGCCGGCGACGACGGCCGGAGTTGGTGCCGTACTCGTGGCCCACGTCGACGAAGTGGTCGCCCAGGCGGATCTCCTCGGCGTCGGCGAGGGCGCGGTCCTTGCCGCCCACCGCCTCGCCGGAGATGGCGAGCTCGGTGGGGAACGGACCGGTGCCCACGCGGGTGACGTAGGCCTTGGCCACGCCGATCACCCGGTCGATGTAGCGGGGGCCCACGCCGGCGCCGGTGCACACGCCGCCCGCCACCGGGTTCGACGAGGTGACGAACGGATAGGTGCCGTGGTCGAGGTCGAGGAACGTGGCCTGGGCGCCCTCGAAGAGCACCTGCTCGCCCCGCTCGAGCGACTCGTGCACGAGCGACACGGTGTCGCCGATGTGGGGCTCGAGGCGGGGCCGGCACACGTCGAGGTACTCATCCGCGATCTCGCCGGGGTCCAGCGGGAGCTGGTTGAACACCTTGGCGAGGACCGCGTTCTTCTCCTTGGCCAGCACGTCGAGCTTGGCCCGGAAGATCTTGGGGTCGAGCAGGTCCTGCACCCGCAGGCCCACCCGTGAGGACTTGTCGGCGTAGGCCGGGCCGATGCCGCGCTTGGTGGTGCCGAGCTTGCGGCTGCCCAGGCGACGCTCGGTGAGCCGGTCGATCTCCTGGTGGTACGGGAGGATCAGGTGGGCGTTGCCGCTCACCTGGAGGCGAGAGGGGTCGATGCCGCGGCTGAGCAGCATGTCCATCTCGGCGATGAGCACGCGGGGGTCGACCACCACGCCGTTGCCGATGACGGGCGTGATGTGGTCGTAGAGGATCCCGCTGGGGCACAGCTGGAGGGCGAAGCTCTCGCCGTCCACCACCAGGGTGTGCCCGGCGTTGTGGCCGCCCTGGTAGCGCACCACCAGGTGCATCTCCTTGGCCACGAGGTCGGTGAACTTCCCCTTGCCCTCGTCGCCCCACTGGGTACCGACCACCACGGTCGCTGGCACGGTCCTTCTCCTCGCAGACGGTGAACAGACCGAGGAGCGATCCTAGTGGCCGCGCCCTCTAGCCTCGTGAGCGAGATCCGGCACGTGACGGGCGGCCGATCGAGCGGTGCCGTGCGCCACCGGTCGTCCCCGACCCGGCCGAAACCGGTCGAACTCCCCCGCTCCCCACCGGTCAGGATGGCCCGATGACCACCACCACCCCTCCGCCGCCCCCGCCCGCCGCGCCCAGCACCACGGTGGCCGCCCGAGCGGTCGACGCCACCAAGGTCTACGGCGAGGGCGAGACCCAGGTGGTGGCCCTCGCCGGCGTCACCGTCGACTTCACCCGCGGCCAGTTCACGGCGATCATGGGCCCGTCGGGCTCGGGCAAGAGCACGCTGATGCACTGCCTGGCCGGCCTCGACGAGCTCACCTCGGGCAGCGTCTGGATCGAGGGCACCAACCTCACCGAGCTGCGCGAGAAGGACCTCACCAAGCTGCGGCGCGATCGCGTGGGCTTCGTGTTCCAGGCCTTCAACCTGATCCCCACGCTCACCGCAGAGGAGAACATCGTCCTGCCGCTGTCGCTCGCGGGCAACGACCCCGACCGCTCCTGGTTCGACCAGGTCGTGTCCACCGTGGGCCTCGGCAACCGCCTCCAGCACCGGCCGAGCGAGCTCTCCGGCGGCCAGCAGCAGCGCGTGGCGGTGGCCCGGGCGCTGGCCTCCAAGCCGGCGATCATCTTCGCCGACGAGCCCACCGGCAACCTCGACTCGCACTCGAGCACCGAGATCCTCGAGTTCATGCGCCGCGCCGTCGACGACTACCACCAGACCATCGTCATGGTCACCCACGACCCGCGGGCCGCCTCCTACGCCGACCGCGTGCTCGTGCTGGCCGACGGGCAGATCGTCAACGAGCTGATCGACCCGAGCGCCGACGACGTCGTCGACTTCATGAAGACCTTCGGCGACTGACCCTCCACGGTCACCCGCCCGCCGCTCACCCCCTCATTCGGATCGCCGAGGACCCATGTTCCGCACCACCCTCCGCTCGCTGTGGTCGCACAAGCGCCGGCTGATCTCCACCTGCGTGGCGGTCATCCTCGGCGTGGCCTTCATGTCCGGCACGCTCGTGCTCAACAGCACCATCGGTCGCATCTTCGACGACCTCTTCGCCGACTTCGGCCAGGGCGTCGACGCCGTGGTCCGCGGGCCGGCGCTGTTCGAGTCGCAGACCGGCAACGGCACCCAGCGCGCCCTGCTCGACGACTCCATCACCGACAAGGTGGCCGCCGTGCCCGGCGTCGCCGCGGCCGAGGGCTCCATGGCGAGCTTCCAGCTCACCGTGCTCGACAAGCAGGGCGATCCCATCGGGGGCGCCGGGCCGCCCACCGTGGTGGGGTCGTGGGACACCGACGAGCAGCTCGCGTCCTACCAGGTGGCCGAGGGCCGGGCACCCGAGCGGGCCGGCGAGGCCATCATCGACCGCGCCGGCGCCGACAAGAGCGACTTCGTGATCGGCGACGACATCGTGATCATCACCGCGAAGGGTCGCGAGACGCTCAAGATCGTGGGGCTCTCGCGCTTCGGCGAGGCCGACTCCGCCGGCGGCTCGTTCTTCGTGGGCACCACGCTGCCCGAGGCCCAGCGCCTGGCCGGCGAGCCGGGCAAGCTCAACCAGGTCAACGCCCGCGCCGAGGAGGGCGTGAGCGCCGAGCAGCTCGTGGCCAACATCGAGGAGGCCCAGGTCGGTCCCGGCGTCGACGTGGTCACCGGCAAGCAGGCCGCCGACGAGCAGGCCAGCGACATCAAGCAGGGCTTCGGGTTCTTCACCACGATCCTGCTGGTCTTCGCCGCCATCGCCTTGTTCGTGGGCTGGTTCATCATCTCCAACACCTTCGGCATCCTCGTGGCGCAGCGCACCCGGGAGCTGGCGCTGCTGCGTGCCATCGGCGCCACCCGCCGCCAGGTGCTCACCTCGGTGCTCCTCGAGGCGGGGATCATCGGCGTGTTCTCGGGCGTCATCGGGTTCCTCGCCGGCGTCGGCCTGGCCCTGCTCGCGTTCGAGGCGCTCAAGTCCTTCGGCCTCCAGCTCCCCGGCGCCAACCTCATCGTCGAGCCCAGCTACGCGCTCATCACCGTGAGCGTGGGCCTGCTCATCACCGCCATCGCCGCGGTGGGGCCGGCCATCCGGGCCACGCGCGTGCCGCCCATCGCCGCCCTGCGCGACGTCGCCGTCGACAGCTCGGGCCGCTCCCGCCTGCGAGCCGGGCTGGCGGTGGTGCTCCTCGTCCTCGGCGGGATCCTGATCAAGCCCGCCTTCGGCGTCGAGCCGGCCAGCGACCAGATCAAGTCCGTGGGCCTCGGCCTCGGCGTGCTGCTGCTGGCCGTGCTCGTGGCCGGCCCGGTCATCGCCCGACCGCTCGCCCGGGTGGTGGGCGCCGGGCTCCCGCTCATCAAGGGCATCACCGGCCGGCTCTCGCGGGAGAACGCGATGCGCAGCCCCCGCCGCACCGCGTCCACCGCCTCGGCCCTGATCATCGGCGTGGCGCTCGTGAGCTTCATCAGCGTGTTCGCGTCGTCGGCCAAGGCGTCCATCAACGCCGCCATCGGCAACGGCTTCGAGGGCGACTACATCATCCAGCCCGCCAACCAGTTCAGCTTCACCGGCGCGCCCCCCTCGCTCGCCGCCGACATCGCCGAGGTCGACGGCGTGCAGAGCGTCACCGCCCTCACCTTCACCGAGGGCCAGGTCACGGTGCGACCCGACCGCCAGATCGGCGCCTTCGTGGGCGGCATCGACCCCAAGACCACCCCCGGGATCTTCACCTTCAAGATGAGCCAGGGCGCTGTCTCGGACCTCGGACCGGGCGGGATCCTCGTCGACAAGGCCGTAGCGCGCGACGAGGGCATCGAGGTGGGCGACACCCTCACGGTCCTCTCGGGCAGCGGCCGGACCGCGTCGTTCACGGTGGCCGCCATCAGCGACGACCCCGCCATCCTCGGCCAGTGGACGATCGACCGGGCCGACACCGCCAAGCTCACCGCCGAGCCCACCGACTTCCTGCTGGGCATCCGGCTGGACCCCGGCGTGACGCCCGACGACATCCGGCCGGCGCTGCGCAAGGTGGTGGAGCCGTTCCCCAACATGAAGCTCCAGGACCGCGAGCAGTACACGAGCTCGATCGTGGGCACCATCACCGCCCTGCTGAACGTGATCTACGCCCTGCTCGCCGTGTCGATCGTGATCGCCCTCATCGGCATCGCCAACACGCTGTCGCTGTCGATCCACGAGCGCACCCGTGAGCTCGGCCTGCTGCGGGCCATGGGCATGACCCGCAGCCAGCTCCGCTCGTCGGTCCGCTGGGAGGCCGTGATCGTGGCGCTCATGGGCACCGCCATCGGCATCGGCCTGGGCATGGCGCTCAGCTACACGATGGTCAAGGTGCTGGCCAGCCAGGGCGTCGACGAGTTCGCGGTCGACGCGCCGTTCCTGATCTTCGTGGTGCTCGGCGGCGCCGCCCTGGGCGTGCTGGCGTCGGTGCGCCCGGCGTGGAAGGCGTCCAAGCTCAACGTGCTCGAGGCCATCGCCACGGAGTAGCCGCCGGGGCGGGCGGGCAGGGCCGCCCCGGTCGGCCGGGCCCGTCGGCCGGCCCTGACCTACGCGTCGCCGAGGGCGTAGAACTTGCCGCCCCGGGCGCCCACGAAGATCCGACCCTCGAACACCGTGGGGGTGCTCTCGACGCAGCCCTCGAGGTCGACGTTCCAGAGCTCGGGCGGCTCGGTCCGGGGCTTGGAGAAGTCGAACCCGTGCAGCACGCCGGCGCAGTCGCCCTGCACCCACACGTCGTCCACGATGACCGGTGAGGACCACGTGGGCCCCGGCAGCTGCTTCTCCCAGAGGATCTCGCCGGTCTTCTGGTCGACCCCCACGATCCGGCCGCCGTCGGTGGGTGCCACCACCACGCCGCCCGAGATCGCCGGCGTGGCCCAGATGCCGCGAGGGTCCGCCACCGACCAGACGATCGGGTCGTCGGGCTTGCGGGGGTCGAGCTTGACCAGCTGGCCGACCTCGGTGTTGCGCGCCGACGACGACGAGCGCTCCACCTCCTGGGCCACGTACAGGTAGCCCTCCTTGTCGATCACCACCGACGCGTCGGTGTCGTCGCCGGTCCAGAACCGGAAGGTGCGGGTGGGCTCCTTGCCGTCCTTCAGCCCGCTGATGTCCCAGCCCTGGAGCAGCCCGCCCGAGTTCGAGAAGTAGACGGTGTTGCCGGAGATGGCCACCGAGTTCTCGATGGACACGTCGTTCACCCGGGATCCCGAACCGGAGAGGTCCGACAGGAGCTGGTCGTCCCAGCCGGGGGCGTGGAAGACGATCTTCGGGTCGACGGTGACCTTGCCGTCGGCGCCCTCGCCGCGGTTGAGCTTCACGATGTGGAACTGGCCGTTCTCACCGCCCTCGAAGAGGTAGTCGTCGATGATCAG
>JAHBSN010000122.1 GCA_019639095.1 Actinomycetota bacterium | reverse complement strand
GGCGTGGGGATCGTTCTCCGACGACGCCCCCTGGGTGCTCGGCGCCGAGGGCCAGGTGTGGCAGGGCGACGTGGCCGGCGAGCGGGGCCGCATCGCCCACGCCCTGCCCGACCTCACCCGGCGGCGCCTGCTGCCGCCGGCCCGACGCATCGGCGTGACCGCCCGGCTCCTCGGCGGCGGGCTGCTGCCCTGGTACCTCGGGACCCGCCGGCGGGGCGGCAGCGAGTCGCGGCGCGACATCGCCCACCGCCTCCGACGGGCGGCCGAGGGGCTGGGGCCCACCTACATCAAGCTCGGCCAGATCATCTCCTCGGGCCAGGGCCTGTTCCCGCCCGAGCTCGTCGAGGAGTTCTCCCTCCTGCGCGACCGCGTGCCGCCCGAGCGCTTCGCCGTGGTGCGAGACGTCGTGGAGGCCGAGCTGGGCCGTCCCCTGCACGAGGTGTTCGCCCGCTTCGACCGCCAGCCGCTCGCCGCCGCGTCGATCGCCCAGGTGCACGCGGCCACGTTGCGCACCGGCGAGGACGTCGTGGTCAAGGTCCAGCGGCCCCAGGTGGCCCAGCGCGTCCACCAGGACCTCCGCGTGATGGCCTGGATCGCGCCGTTCCTGGTGGGGCGCATCCCGGTGGCCGCCCTGGCCAACCCGCCGGCGCTCGTGGACCTCTTCGCCGAGACCATCACCGAGGAGCTCGACTTCCGGCTCGAGGCCGACAACATGCTCGCCGTGGCCCGGTCCTTCGCCGACCTCGGCCAGCGCGGCTACGTCATCCCCCGCCCCCACCCCACCCTCGTCACCCGACGGCTGCTGGTGATGGAGCGCCTCGACGGCTTCGCCTTCGACGACGTGGTGGGGATGCAGGGGGCCGGCATCGACACCGAGGCGGTCGTCCGCACCGGGATGATCGGGTTCCTCGAGGGGTGCATGTTCCACGGCACCTTCCACGGCGACCTGCACGGCGGGAACCTGCTCGTGCTCGCCGACGGCCGCACCGGGCTGCTCGACTTCGGCATCGTCGGCCGCCTCCCCGAGCGGCAGCGCCTGGCGTTCCTGCGCCTGCTGGTGGGGGCGTCGATGAACGACGTCACCACCCAGCTCGGCGCCCTGCGGGACCTCGGGGCCCTGCCTCCCGACGCGGACCTCGCCGGGATCATCGCCGAGCTCGGCCTCGACCAGCCGGTGATCGACCCCACCACCCTGAGCGCCGAGGAGCTCACCGGCGAGATCCAGCGCGTGGTGAAGGCCCTGCTCGGGTACGGCGCCCGGCTGCCCAAGCCCCTGATGCTGTTCGTCAAGAACATGGTGTTCCTCGACGGCGCCATCGCCACGCTGGCGCCCGACCTCGACCTGTTCGCCGAGATCACCGAGATCGCCACCTACTTCACGGTCCGCCACGGCCAGCGCATCGCCGACGAGGTGGGCCTGGCCGAGGACGAGTGGGCCCTCGACCTCGAAGGACTGAAGGGCGGCTTCGGCGTCGACCCCTCCACCACCGACGGCTTGACGCACCGGCAGCTGCGGCAGCGTCGCCAGGTGATCGCCGACCGCATGGACGGCAACCCGCTCCGCCGGCGCCACCGCGGGAGGCGCCGGCGGCGCTGACGTCCGGGGGCCGGGCGCTATCGTCCGCGCCGATGCGCGTCGTGATCGCCCGCTGCTCGGTGGACTACCAGGGCCGGCTCAGCGCGCACCTGCCCCTGGCCACACGGCTGATCATGGTCAAGGCCGACGGGTGCGTGGCGATCCACGCCGACGGTGGCGCCTACAAGCCCCTGAACTGGATGAACGCCCCGAACCGGCTGGTCACCGAGGAGGGCGTGTGGACCGTCACCAACCCGAAGGGCGAGGTCATCCGCATCACCCTCGACGAGGTCATCAGCGACTCGTCGTGGGAGCTCGGCGTCGATCCCGGCCTGCAGAAGGACGGCGTGGAGGCCCACCTGCAGGAGCTGCTCGCCGCCAACTGCGACCACCTGGGCGAGGGCTGGCGGCTCGTCCGTCGGGAGTACCCCACCGACATCGGCCCGGTCGACCTGCTGTGTCGGGATGCCGACGGCGCCGCCGTGGCCGTGGAGATCAAGCGCCGAGGCGAGATCGACGGGGTCGAGCAGCTCACCCGCTACCTCGAGTTCCTCAACCGCGACCCCATGCTGCGGCCGGTGCGGGGCGTGTTCGTGGCCCAGCAGGTGAAGCCGCAGGCCCGGGTGCTGGCGAGCGACCGGGGCATTGCGTGGCTCGAGGTCGACTACGACGAGCTCCGCGGGATCGAGTCCACCGAGCTCCGGCTGTTCTGAGGTGAACGACCCCGCCCCCCGCCTGCCCGGCGGCGCCAACCTGCCTCCGGGCATCGAGCCCTGGTGCCGCACGCTGCGCGGCGAGCAGGCGTGGCGGCTGTCGTCACCCGGCGGCGAGGTGGCGCTCGAGACCTGGCGCGCCCTGCGCCAGCGCCACCCCCGCACCGGGCTGTGGCCGGTGGTCCTCGGCGGCGACCCCGCCACGATCGACCAGCTCACCTGGCGGGTCGACATCCTGGCCGAGGACAAGCCCGGCATCCCGGTGCTCGACGAGGTCCCCCCGGCACCCGAGCTGTTCGTCACCTGGATGGGCGACCCCGCCGAGGACGACTACCTGAACGACGTGCCGCGGCACCTCGCCAAGCTCGAGGCCGACCAGGACGCCATCCGGACCCGCCTGGCGGCGCGACCCGACGCCGACGCCGTGCGGGCCGTCGCCCCGCCCACCGTGCAGATCGCCCTGGTGCCGGCGGCTGCGGGGTGGGAGGTGCCGGCGCTGCTGGCCTGGGCCGGCGCCGAGCGCGACGACATCGGCGGCGGCGAGCACCTCTCGGTCCTCTACTTCTGGCACGAGGCCTACGGCGCCGACCTGGTCTCGCTCGGGCTCGACACGCTGGAGTGCCTCGTCGACCGCCCGCCCGAGGACGCTCGGGGCGCGTTCGAGCTGGCCGTGCAGCACTACGCCTACTGCCCCGCCCTGATGGACAACCTCGTGCCCGCCATGGGCGCCCTGGCCGCCACCCTGTTCGGCCGCCACTGGCTCTTCGACTGGCACTGACCCACCCCAGACGAACGTGCGGTACCCGGGCCGCGTTCCTGTCGGTTTCGCGCGTGGAGTTCGCCCGGCTCAGCCGGCGGCGTAGGTGAGCTTGCCGGCGTCGATCACGGTGCGACCGTCGTCGCCCGCGGTCTGGAAGATCGCCACGCCGTCGCCCTCGACCCACATCTTCACGGTGAGGGCCTCGCCGGGCAGGACCGGTGACGAGAAGCGGGCCTCCATGCCGGAGAACCGGGCGGGATCGGAGCCGCACAGCGTGTGCAGCAGCGCCCGACCCGTGAAGCCGTAGCTGCACAGGCCGTGCAGGATCGGCCGGTCGAACCCGCCGAACGCGGCGAATGCCGGGTCCGAGTGCAGCGGGTTGCGGTCGCCCGAGAGCCGGTACAGCAGGGCCTGGTCGGTCCGGGTCTGGTACGTGACCTCGTGGTCCGGCGCCCGGTCCGGGGCCACGTTCTTGGGGCCCGAGGGGCCGCGATCGCCGCCGAAGCCGCCCTCGCCCCGGATGAACGCCGACATGACCGACGAGAACAGCGGCTTCCCGCTGGACGTGTCGGTGGACGTGGAGGTGATCTCCACCACGGCGCCCTTGCCCTTGTCGTAGATGCCGGTGATCTCGCCCACGGTCTCGACCTCGCCCTTCACCGGGATGGGGCCGTGGAGCGTGATGGCCTGCTCGCCGTGCACGAGCATCGCCGGGTTGAACGACCCGATCGTGCCGAACGCCCCGGCGCCGCCCACCGCCAGGACCACGGCCATGGTGGGGAGCACCTGCTGGTCGACGTTCTGGGTGTTCTCCGTGGTGAAGGCCAGCTCGTCGAGCGGGTCCACGGCGCCGGCGCCCACGCCCAGCGCGTAGAGGATGGCGTCCTTGGAGTCCCACGAGTGGCGGGTGGGCTGGCCCTTGGAGCCGACGGCTTCGGGGTTGATGGGCACGGGGACCTCCGGGGGTGGGGCGATCGGATCTCGGCGCCGGACCCTACCCAGCGGCGAGGAGCTGGTCGTGGCGAGCGGACACCACCGCCGGGTCGGCGTCGACCTCCACCACCTTCGTGCGCGACGTGGCACCCCGCACGAGGCGGACCTGTCGGGGCCGCACGCCGAAGGCCGCGGCCACCGCACGCAGCGCGGCCTCGGTGGCCCGACCGTCGACCGCCCGCTCGCAGACGCGCACCACGAGCTGGCCGTCGTGGCTGCCGCCCACGCTCGCCCGGCTCGCCCCAGGGGTCACCCGGATGGTGACCGTGGGGCGAACCTCACGCGCCAAACCGACGCGAACGCGGCTCCGGTACCGCACATTCGCCGAGGGGGGTGGGGTGGGCGGGCGTCACGACTCGTCGTAGCCGAACATGTTGGCGTTGGGGCGGGCCTCGCCGACCAGGCGGCGGACGACGTCGCCCAGCTCGGCGGGGTCGTCGGTGGGGTGCTCCTGGGTGGGGCCGCGGTGCCACCCCTCGGCCACCGAGAGGGCCTGGCCCGTCACGTCGAACACGCGCCCGGTCACGTCGGCCGACTCGCTCGAGGCGAGCCACGTCACGATGGGGGCGATCCAGCGGGGCGACATCATGGCCTTGGTCATGTCGTCGGCCTGGCCCATGCCCAGGTTCTCGGTCATGCGGGTGAGCGCGGCGGGGGCCACGGCGTTGACCGTGACGCCGTAGCGGGCCAGCTCCTTGGCGGCGATGATGGTGAACGCGGCGATGCCGGCCTTGGCCGCGCCGTAGTTGGTCTGGCCGACGTTGCCGTAGATGCCCGACGGCGACGACGTGTTGATGATGCGCCCGTCGACCGCCTCGCCGGCCTTGACCTTCTCCCGCCAGTACGCGGCGGCGTGGCGCGACGGCCCGAACGTGCCCTTGAGGTGCACCTGGATCACGGCGTCCCACTCCGCCTCGGTCATGTTGGCGAGCATGCGGTCGCGCAGGATCCCGGCGTTGTTGATCACCACGTCGAGGGTGCCGAAGGCGTCGACCGCCTGGGCCACGAGGCGCTCGGAGCCGTCCCAGGTGCTGATGTCGTCGCCGTTCACCACGGCCTCGCCGCCGGCGGCCACGATCTCGTCGACGACGTCCTGGGCCGGGCCGGTGGAGCGTCCGCTGCCGTCGATCTCGCCGCCGATGTCGTTCACCACGACCTTGGCGCCCTGGGCCGCCAGCATGAGCGCGTGCTCGCGGCCGATCCCGCGCCCGGCGCCGGTCACGATGCACACCCGTCCGTCGCAGATGCCCACGAGGATCCCCTGTTCTCCCGCCCTGCGGGAACGCTGCCCGGGCGCCCTGGTGACGGCCCGGTCCGATGGTGCCGGCCATCATGGCCCACGCCCCCGAGGCGCACGACCCCGACGACCCGCCCCCGTGCTACAGCGCGGTTACAGCTTCGGCCGGTGCCGAGGCCCCGAGGGGCCCGCGTGCCAAGGTGGAACCCATGCGTCGCCCCCGCCCGCGGCTGATCCTCGGCCTCGGCATCCCCATCCTCATCGTCGTGCTGCTCCTGGCCGTCTGGGCCATCGACTCCGCCAGCGCCAGCGGCAAGGTGCCCCGCAACGTCTCCCTCGCCGGGCGCGACATCGGCAAGCTGCCCGAGGACCGCCTCGCCACCACCGTGGCCGACGTGGCCGAGCACTACGCCGACGCGGAGGTGCAGGTGCGCACCACCGACGGCACCTTCAAGGTGAAGGCGGCCGACCTCGGGCTCAAGCTCGACCAGGAGGCCACCGTCCAGGCCGCGCTCGACCTCGACCAGGAGAAGCCGATCCCGCGGCGCCCGCTGGCGTGGGCGTCGTCGTTCCTCGCCGAGCGCGAGGCGCCGCTCGAGTTCACCGTCGACGCCGCCAAGCTGGAGGCCGGGCTGGCCTCGCTGAGCGGCAACGCCGCCTCCGCCGAGCCCTCCCTCGTGGCCACCGCCGACGCCATCACCGTGGTGAGCGGCAGCAACGGCCGCCGGGTGAAGGCCGACGGCGTCGCCGAGCAGCTCCTGCGCCGGGCCCGCACCGGCGAGGAGCCGATCGTGATCGATGCCGAGATCACCGACCGGGAGCCGGCGGTGAGCGACGCCGAGGCCCAGGCCCTGGCCGACAAGCTCACCGCGGCCACCGCCCCCGGGCTGGCGGTCACCGCCGGCGAGCGCACCGCCACGATCCCACCGGCCACCGTGCGGTCGTGGGTCGGGTCGAAGATCGTCGACGGCCAGATGCAGGTGACCGTCGACGCCGACAAGGTGCAGCCCGCCCTCGCCGCCGCCCTGCCCCCCAGCGGCACCAAGCGCGACGCCAAGGTCTCGCTCGTGAACGGACAGGTGCAGATCACGCCGTCGCAGGACGCGGTGAGCTGCTGCGCCCCCGACTCGCCCGACCGGGTGCTGGCCACCCTGGCCGCCGGGCAGTCCGCGGTGGAGCTCGAGCCGATCGCCGACAAGGCCGCGTTCACCACCGAGGACGCCCAGAAGCTGGGCATCAAGGAGCCGGTGGGCACCACCACCGAGTGGAAGGGCCAGGCCCAGGTCAAGAGCTTCACCACCTACTACCCGTGCTGCGCAGCGCGCGTGACCAACATCCACCGCATCGCCGACCTCATCCGCGGCACGGTGGTGAAGCCCGGCGAGACGTTCTCGGTGAACGGCGTCGTCGGCCGGCGCACCGTGGAGAAGGGGTTCGTGGAGGCCGGGGCCATCGCCAACGGCGAGCACGTCGACGAGGTGGGCGGCGGCGTCTCCCAGTTCGCCACCACCATGTTCAACGCCGCCTTCTTCGCCGGGCTCCCCTTCGGCGAGTACCAGGCCCACTCGGAGCACTTCGACCGCTACCCCTACGGGCGCGAGGCCACCATGGGCTACGAGCACCCCGACCTGCAGTGGAAGAACAACACCCCCTACGGGATCCTGATCGACACCAGCTACACCGCCACGTCGGTCACGGTGACGCTCTGGTCCACCCAGTACGCGTACGGCGAGCAGACCGGCCAGTCCACCGGCCGCTCGGGCAGCTGCACCACCGTCTCCACCCAGCGCACCATCCACTACGTCGACGGCCGGACCGACACCGACACGGTGCGCGCCCGCTACCGGGACCCCGGCGTCACCCGCTGCTGAGGTCGGGGCCCGCCGGCCGCCCCCGGCAGGGCACACTTGTGACCACCGCCACGCACGCCACGCGAAGGGTCACCATGGACGAGCTTCGGTTCCAGGATCGGATGAGCGACTCGGACGCGCTCATGTGGACGATCGAGAAGGACCCGATGCTGCGGTCGACGATCACCGCGGTGTCGATGCTCGACCGGGCGCCGGACCCCGAGCGGCTCCGCCACCTGCTCGAGCGGGGCACCCGTCTCGTGCCCCGGATGCGCCAACGGGTGCGGGGCAACCCGCTCTCGGTGGCGCCCCCGCGCTGGGAGTTCGACCCGCACTTCGACCTCGACTACCACCTGCGGTGGGTCGGCGCCTCGGGGGAGAAGGACCTGCGGTCGGTGCTCGACCTCGCCGAGCCCATGGCCATGCAGGGCTTCGATCGGGCCCGGCCGCTGTGGGAGATGGTGGTGGTCACCGACCTGGCCGACGGCGGGGCCGCCCTGGTCATGAAGATCCACCACGCCATCACCGACGGCGTGGGCGCGGTGCAGATCGCCCTCGTCCTGTTCGAGCTCGAGCAGGACGCGCCCCTCGCCGCCATGCCCGAGGCGCCGGAGGTCACGGTGATGGGCCAGGCCCAGCGCTTCGTCGACGCGTTCGAGCACGAGCGGCGTCGCAACCTCGGCATCGCCAAGCGGCTCCCCGAGGTGGCCACCACGTCGGCCAGCGCGGTGGTGACCGACCCGGTGGGCACGGCCCGCAAGGTGGGCGAGACGCTGGCGTCGGTGGCCCGGCTGGCCGCCCCGGCCAACGTGCCGCTCTCGCCGCTCATGGCCACCCGCTCCCTCTCGGTGCACCTCGACACCATCACCCTGTCGCTCACCGAGGCCAAGGCGGCGGCCAAGGTGGCGGGTGGGCGCCTCAACGACGCCTTCCTCGCCGCCACCGCCGCCGGCCTGCGCCGCTACCACGAGGAGATGGGGTCGCCGATCGAGGCCGTGCGGGTGTCGGTGCCCATCAACCTGCGTGGCGAGGGCGAGGGCGACGCCACCGGCAACAACTTCGCCCCGGCCCGCTTCCACCTGCCGGTGGCCGAGGAGGATCCGGTGGTGGCCATGGCCACCATGCGGGCGCTGGTGGCCGAGCAGCGCGCCGAGCCGGCGCTCTCCATGGTGGAGCCGCTGGCCCGCATCCTCAACCGGCTCCCGACCTCGGTGACCACGGGCTTCTTCGGTGCCGCACTGAAGGGCATCGACCTCGTGGCATCGAACGTCCCCGGCGCCCCGATCGAACTGTTCACCGCCGGCGCCCGGATCCGGTCGATGTTCGCCCTGGGCCCGCTGGCGGGCTCGGCGGTCAACGTGACCCTGCTCTCCTACCTCGACCAGGTCCACATCGGCGTCAACCTCGACCCGGCGGCGGTCACCGAGCCCGAGCGGTTCCTGCGCTGCTACCAGGAGGGGTGGGACGAGATCCTCGCCGCCGGGCGCCCGGCCACCCCACCGGCCCGGAAGAAGGGCACCCGCTCCTCCTAGGCATCCGCCAGGCGGCTTGGCCGGTTCGGCCGGGCACCCCCTACCCTCCACCGCATGCCACCCGCTGCCACCGCCGACGTGGTCGTCGTCGGTGCCGGGCCCGCCGGCGCCGCCGCCGCCATCGCCCTGGCCCGGGCCGGTCGGCGGGTCACCCTGGTCGACAAGGCCACGTTCCCCCGGGACAAGATCTGCGGCGACGGCCTCACCACCGGGGCGCTGCGGCTCCTGGAGGACCTCGGCGTCGACCCGCACGCCGTCGGGTCGTGGACGCCCGTGGCCGACATCCACGTGGCCGGGCCCACCGGCCACACCGCCACGTTCCCGCTGCCGCGCGACCGCGGCGCCTACGCCGTGGTGTGCCGACGAGCCGACCTCGACGCCGCCATCGTGGACCGGGCCCGAGCGGCCGGGGCCACCGTGGTGGAGGGCGTCGAGGTCACCGGCGCCCGCGACGCCGGCGACCGGGTGGAGCTCGACCTGGCCGACGGCTCCACGCTCTCCGCGCCCTACGTGGTGGCGGCCGACGGCATGTGGTCGCCCCTGCGCAAGCACCTCGGGACCGCCGAGCCGGGCTACCTCGGCGAGTGGCACGCCTTCCGCCAGTACTTCCGCAACACGGGCCCGGCCGCTCGGGACCTGTGGGTGTGGTTCGAGGCCGACCTGCTGCCCGGGTACGCCTGGAGCTTCCCCCTCCCCGACGGGCGCGCCAACGTCGGCTTCGGCATCCAGCGGGGCGCCAAGGTCACCACCAAGCAGATGAAGGCGCTGTGGCCCGAGCTGCTGGCCCGGCCCCACATCGCGGCGGTCCTCGGGCCCGACGCGGAACCCGAGGGCCGGCACCAGGCCTGGCCGATCCCCGCCCGGGTCGACGAGATCCCGCTCACCGCCGGCCGGGTGCTCTGGGTGGGCGACGCCGCCGCCGCCACCGACCCCATGACCGGCGAGGGCATCGGGCAGGCGCTCGCCACCGGCGTCCTCGCCGCCGAGGCGATCGTGGCCGCCGGCCCGTATCGCCCCGAGGCCGTGCGCTCGGCCTACGAACAGGCCGTGCGACGGGAGCTGGTGGCCGACCACAAGATGTCGCTGCTGCTCATCCGGGCCCTGCGGCACCGCAAGGGGGCGCGCGCCGCCATCCGGGTGGCCGGCCTCACGGCGTGGACGCGGCGCAACTTCGCCCGCTGGCTCTTCGAGGACGAGCCGCGCGCCATCGTCGTGACCCCCCGCCGCTGGCACCGCCGCTTCCTCCGCCGAGACGGCGCGTACCGCGGCCTCCCACCCCACCCGTCGACCTGATCAGCCGGGCCGATCCGCTGCGCCGAACCGCGGCGGCCCGTGGAGCCCGGCCGGTGCGCTCGCCCACGTTGCAGCGACAAGCGACAAGCGACAAGCGACAAGCGACAAGCGACAAGCGACAAGCGACAAGCGACAGTTCCGGCTGATCAGCCGTGCAGCGTCACCAGCAGGGACGCGAGCGACGCGGTCACCACGAACCAGGCGACGAGCCGGCGCCGATGTGGTGCAGCATCCGCAGCGGCGGGCGCAGGCGGCTCGCCCGACGAGGTCGACGGAGCCTGCTTCGCCCAACCCGCGATGGAGGCGGACGCGCCACTCCGGTCGTCGAGGTCGAGGGCGAGCGCTTCGACCGTGTGAGACGGATCGAGCGGACGGGGCACCCGCGGTGCCACCTGGGGCTGAGGGACCGCTTCGGGGATCCCGACCGGGACCCTGAAGCACACGACGCAGGTGCGTCCGACGACCCCTGGGCCGAGCGCCGTGGCGGAGCCCCAGCGCACCGGTACCTCGTCAGCGCCCTCGATCCATCCACGATGCAACTCGACCGGCCGCGTGACCAGACCCGGGGCGGTGATCACCAGTCGGTCCCCCCGGATCGACACTGACCCGGGCGAGCGGTAGGCATGGAGCGCGAAGCGGCCTCGCCAGGCGTGCTCGCCGGCGAGGAAGGTCCAGGCGGCGAACGCACCC
>JAHBSN010000121.1 GCA_019639095.1 Actinomycetota bacterium | reverse complement strand
GCGAGGGCGTAGGTGCGCTTGGAGTCCCGGCCGGTGAGGATGATGGCGGCGATCGCCAGCTGGAACCAGCCGAAGGCGGCGAACCCCAGCGGATCCAGCAGGCCGCTCCCGGCGTGCACCGGCACCATGGCCAGGTGAATCACCCCGGCACCGGCGGAGAGGCCGGCCACCAGCCAGCCGAGGTGCGGTTGGGTCGGGCTGCCCCCATCCGGATCGGATCCGGACGCGTGCTCCCGCTCGATGGTCACGTCGCTCACAGTGGGCCCCCTGGATCGGCGATCGTCCCTTGTGACGAAGATCGTACTTCACCCGATCAAGAACTTGCAGCGGTGGTGCGAAAACCCGTCGCCGTACGCTGGGGCCATGGAGACCACCCGGGTCGACCGCTGGCTGTGGGCCGTGCGGCTGTACAAGACCCGTTCGGCGGCCAGCACCGCCTGCAACGGCGGGCACGTGGAGGTCAACGGCCAGCCGGCCAAGCCCGCCACCAAGGTGAAGGTGGGCGATCGCGTCCACCTGCGGCTCGATCGGCGAGACCGCGACCTCGAGGTAGCCCGGGTGATCGACAAGCGCGTGGGCGCACCGATCGCGGCCGAGTGCCTCGTCGACCACAGCCCTCCCCCACCGGAGCGGGACCTCGCGGCGCCGGTGTTCGACCGGGACCGCGGCGCCGGGCGGCCCACCAAGCGGGACCGCCGCGAGCTCGACCGGCTCCGCCGCGAGCGCTGACCTACTCGGCGGTGGGGCCGGTGAAGTTGGGGGCGCGCTTCTCGGCGTGGGAGGCGAGGCCCTCACGGGCGTCGGGGCCGGAGAAGCCGAAGAACTCGTAGGCGAGCGACGCGTCGAGGATGGCCGACTGGGAGCGGTACCAGTTGTTGAGCGTCTGCTTGGTGAAGCGGATGGCCTGCTGGGCGCCGCCGGCGAGCTGCTCGGCCACCTCGAGGGCCCGGGCGTGCACCTGGTCGTCGTCGACGCAGAGCGACACGAGCCCGATCCGCTCGGCCTCCTCGCCGGTGAGCACGTCGCAGGTGAGCAGGTAGTACTTCGCCTTGGCCATGCCGCACAGCAGCGGCCAGCAGATGGCGGCGTGGTCGCCGGCGGCCACGCCGAGGCGGGTGTGACCATCGATGAGGCGAGCCGAGCGACCCACCACCGACACGTCGGCCAGGATCCCGGCGCACAGCCCCGCCCCCACCGCCGGGCCGTGCATGGCCGACACGATCGGCTTGGCGCAGTTGATGACGTTGAACACGAGGTCGCGCGCCTCGCGCAGCACACGGGAGCGGACCTCGTAGTCGCTCATGAGGTCATCGAGCAGCTCGAAGCTGCCGCCCGCGGAGAACGCCTTGCCCGCCCCTTGGAGCACCGCGACGTTCGTGTCGGGGTCGCGATCGACCACCAGCCACACGTCGGCCAGCTGGCGGTGCACGGCGTGGCTCACGGCGTTGAGCCCCGGGCCGTCCATGGTGATGCGCAGCACGCCGGGCGACGGCCGGTCGAAGCGAAGGTCGGGGAAGTCGGCGTAGCGGTCCAGGTCGGTCACGGGAACCTCGGCGGGGTGCGGGTCAGACGTTGCGACGGTAGCGACCCCCCACCTCGAAGAGCGTGTGGGTGATCTCGCCGAGCGAGCACACCCGCACCACGTCCATGAGCACCTCGAACAGGTTGTCGCCGGCGAGGGCGGCCCGGCGCAGCCGGTCCAGCGCCTCGGGCCGCTCGGCGGCGTGGCGGGCGTGGAAGTCGTCGAGCCGGGTCAGCTGGCTCTGCTTCTCGTCGTCGGTCGAGCGGGCCAGGGCCACCTCGCCCAGGTCGGTGCCGTCCAGGTATTCGTCCACCGGTCCGGTCTGGGGGTTCGGGGGGCCCACGGGGGGCGTAGCCCCTCGTGTGAAGGTGTTGACGCCCACGATGGGCAGCGTCCCGTCGTGCTTGCGGGTCTCGTAGAGCAGCGACTCGTCCTGGATGCGCCCACGCTGGTAGCCGGTCTCCATGGCGCCGAGCACGCCACCGCGCTCGGTGATGCGATCGAACTCGGCGAGCACCGCCGCCTCCACCAGGTCGGTCAGCTCCTCCACGATGAACGAGCCCTGGTTCGGGTTCTCGTTCGTGGCCAGCCCCCACTCCTCGTTGATCACCAGCTGGATGGCGAGGGCCCGGCGCACCGACTCGGGGGTGGGCGTGGTGACGGCCTCGTCGTAGGCGTTGGTGTGGAGGCTGTTGCAGTTGTCGTAGGTGGCGATCAGGGCCTGGAGGGTGGTGCGGATGTCGTTGAACGCCATCTCCTGGGCGTGCAGGGACCGGCCCGAGGTCTGCACGTGGTACTTCAGCTTCTGGCTGCGCTCGTCGGCGCCGTAGCGGTCCCGCATGGCCACGGCCCAGATGCGCCGGGCCACCCGGCCGAGCACGGTGTACTCGGGGTCCATGCCGTTGGAGAAGAAGAACGAGAGGTTCGGCGCGAAGTCGTCGATGGCCATGCCCCGGGCCAGGTACGCCTCCACGTAGGTGAACCCGTTGGCCAGGGTGAACGCGAGCTGCGAGATGGGGTTCGCGCCCGCCTCGGCGATGTGGTAGCCGGAGATCGACACCGAGTAGAAGTTCCGGATCCGGTGGTCGATGAAGAAGTGGGCGACGTCGGCCATCATCCCGAGGGCGAACTCGGTGGAGAAGATGCAGGTGTTCTGGCCCTGGTCCTCCTTCAAGATGTCGGCCTGCACGGTGCCCCGCACGTTGGCGAGCACCCACGCCCGCACCTCGGCGGCCTCCTCGGCCGACGGCTCCCGGCCCTCGGCCTCGGCGAAGGCGGCCAGGCGCTGGTCGATGGCCGCGTCGAGGAACATGGCGAGGACGGCCGGCGCCGGACCGTTGATGGTCATCGACACCGAGGTGGCCGGATCGCACAGGTCGATGCCATCGAACAGCGCGGCCATGTCGTCGAGGGTGCAGATCGACACGCCGGAGTTGCCGACCTTGCCGTAGATGTCGGGCCGCACGTCGGGGTCGAAGCCGTAGAGGGTGACGCTGTCGAACGCCGTGGAGAGCCGGGTGGCGGGCTGGCCCTCCGAGAGGAGGTGGAAGCGCCGGTTGGTGCGGAACGCGTCGCCCTCCCCCGCGAACATCCGCGCCGGCCGCTCGCCCTCCCGCTTGAAGGGGAAGACGCCGGCGGTGAACGGGAACCGCCCGGGGAGGTTCTCGCTCCGCAGGAAGTGCACGAGCTCGCCGTGGTCGGTGAAGCGCGGCAGGGCGACCCGCGGCACCTTCGTGCCCGACAGCGACTCCCGGGTGAGCCGGTTGACCACCTCGCGCCCGCGGACCTCGGTCACGTGCTCGTCGCCGGAGTACGCCTCCACGGTGGCCGGCCAGTCGGCCAGCAGCTCGCGCACCTCGGCATCGAGGCGCCCCTCGGCGGCGGCGCGCAGCTCGGGGAGCTTGGCGCCGTCGGCATCCCCGCCGACGTCGGCCACCAGGGCGGCCACCGCGTCGAGCTGCTGGAGCTGGCGGGCCACGGCGGCCTGCTCCTCGGTGCGGCGGTGGTGGGCGCGGACCGCGTCGGCCACGTCGGCCAGGTAGCGGACGCGCGACGGCGGCACGATCGCGGTGTCAGCCGACGAGACCTTCACGGCCACGGGCTCCAGCACGCCACCGCTCGCGGCCACGTCGAGCCCGTGCTCCACCAGGCGGCGCCGGAGCTCCTGGTAGAGCGCGGTCACGCCGTCGTCGTTGAAGCGGGAGGCCACGGTGCCGAACACCGGCATGTCGTCGGGGGCGGTGCCGAACGCCTCCTGGTTCCTCACGAGCTGGCGGCGCACGTCGTGGAGGGCGTCGTCGCCGCCACGGCGATCGAACTTGTTGATGGCCACGACGTCGGCGAAGTCGAGCATGTCGATCTTCTCGAGCTGGCTGGCGGCACCGAACTCCGGGGTCATCACGTAGAGCGAGCAGTCGACGTGGTCGACGATGGCGGCGTCGCCCTGGCCGATGCCCGGGGTCTCCACCACCACGAGGTCGGCGCCCCAGGCCTTGGCGGCGGCGATCATCTGGTCGAGTCCCTCCGGCACCACCGCGCCCGGAGTCCGGGTGGCGAGCGAGCGGAAGTAGACGCACGACGGGTCGATCGCGTTCATCCGGATGCGGTCGCCGAGGAGCGCGCCCCCGCCGCGCCGGCGGGTGGGGTCCACCGCCAGCACGGCGATGCGGAGCTTGTCCTCGTGGTCCAGCCGGAAGCGGCGGACGAGCTCGTCGGTGAGCGAGGACTTGCCCGACCCGCCGGTGCCGGTGATGCCGAGCACCGGCACCGATCGCCCGGCGGCGACCCCCTCCAGCTCGGCGAGCTGGTCGGCGGGGAGCCGCCCGGCCTCGATCCCGGTGATCGCCCGGGCGAGGGCGGCGTGGTCGCCACCGAGCAGCGCCTCGGGCGAGGGCGGCAGGTCGGCAGCCAGATCGACGTCGGCTGCCTGCACGAGCGTGTTGATCATCCCCGGCAGGCCCATCGACTGGCCGTCGTGCGGCGAGAAGATCCGGGTCACGCCGTAGGCGTGGAGCTGCTCGATCTCGGGCCGGACGATCACCCCGCCACCGCCGCCGAAGACCTTCACGTGGCCGGCGCCGCGCTCGCGCAGGAGGTCCACCAGGTAGGTGAAGTACTCGACGTGGCCACCCTGGTACGAGCTCACGGCCACGCCCTGCACGTCCTCCTGCACGCAGGCGGTGACGACCTCGTCGACCGAGCGGTTGTGGCCGAGGTGGATGACCTCCACGCCCTGGCTCTGGAGGATGCGCCGCATGATGTTGATCGACGCGTCGTGCCCGTCGAACAGGCTGGCGGCGGTGACGAACCGGACGGGGTGGACGGGCCGGTGCAGGTCTGGGGTGCTCACGCCGCGAGATTACTTGGGCTTCCAACTATCTGTCTACCGAAGGTCGGTCGTCGCAGCACTAGGCTCTGGCCCATGGCCCGCCCCCTGCCCTTCGACCCGATCGAGGAGGCCGGTCGGCAGTGGGACCAGCGCTGGGAGGGCGTCGTCGCCATGCAGGCGGCCACCTCGATCATGCGGGCGCAGCAGATCGTGCTGGCCCGGGTGGACCGGGCCCTCGAGCCGTGGTCGCTCACCTTCGCCCGCTACGAGGTGCTGGTGCTGCTGCACTTCTCGAAGGCGGGTTCGCTCCCCCTCGGCAAGATGGGCGACCGGCTCATGCTCCACCAGGCCAGCATCACGAACCTGGTGGATCGGCTCGAGGCGCAGGGCTACCTGCGGCGGGTCCCCCACCCCACCGACCGTCGCACCACCCTCGCCGAGCTCACGCCGGAGGGCCGGGCGATCATCGAGGAGGCCACCGCGGCGGTGGTGGCGGCATCGGTGGGCGTGGCCGACCTCGACGAGCAGGACCAGCGGGACCTCCACCGCATCCTCGCCGAACTCCGGCGCGGCGCCGGCGACTTCGACGTCGCTACGAGCTGAAGCGGCCCGGCTCTCGATCGCCGGCCGCGCCGAGCTCGGGCAGGTAGGCGGCCAGCGCGTCGCGCAGGTGCTCGAGGGCGGTGAGCTGGGCGGCGCTCAGGCGGCGAGGGCCCACGTCGAACACGCAGAGGGCACCGATGGGCGGCGCCTCGCCCACCGACAGGGGCGCCCCGGCGTAGGACCGCACGTGGGCGCCGCCGGTCACGAGCGGGCTGTCGGCGAAGCGCGCGTCGCGCGTGGCGTCCTCCACGGTGAGGACCTGGTCGCCCACGATCGTGTGGGCGCAGAAGGCCGCGGACCGGGGGACGTCCACCGCTTCGAACCCCACGGTGGCGGCGAAGCGCTGCTGGTCGACGTCGACCAGCGTGACCGCCGCCATCGGCGCGCCGCAGGCGCGGGCGGCGAGGCGCACGATCGTCTCCACGAACGGGTCGGTGCCGGCCGGCGGCCAGGCCAGGCTGCGCAGCGACGAGAGCCGGGCGGCCTCGCGGGGGTGCACGGGCGCCGCTCCCCGGTCGAGCGCCGGCATGGGCACCAGCGGCGCGTCGCGGAGCCGGTCCCGCTTGGCCTCGAAGAGGGCGGCCTCGGCCCGGTCGAGCAAGGTGGCGGCGTCGTCCCCGAGGTTGGGCACCACCCCGGCGGTGGCCCCGCTGGCCAGCTGGCGACCGTCGAGCGCGAGGGGCGCCGACACGGCGCGCTCGATGCGTCGGGCCGTGGTGGCCGCCAACCCGCTCGGCAGGTTCGGGCACAGCACCACGAACTCGTCGCCGCCGAGGCGGCCCACGGTGTCCCCGCCGCGCACCTCGTCGCCCAGGCGCTTGGCCACCACCCGCAGCACCTGGTCCCCCACGGCGTGGCCGTACTCCTCGTCGATGGCCCGGAACCCGCCGAGGAACAGGTGCAGCACCGCCACGGGCGCCGCGCCCGCGTCGCCCAGCATCGTGTCGAGCCGGTCGAGCAGCCCGGCCCGGTTGTGCAGGTCGGTCAGGGCGTCGTGGGTGGCGTCCCAGGCGAGGCGGTCGTGCTCGCGGAACGCCGCGCTGCGGGCCGCACGCTCGGCGCGACGGGCATCGGTGATGTCGATGCCGGTGGCCACCAGCGACCGCGGCTCGCCCTGGGCGTCGCGGACCACGGCGTTGGTCCAGGCGATGAGGTAGCGCTGCCCGTCGCGGCTCACCCAGTGGTGCTCCTCGCTGGCCGGCAGGCCGCCGGGCAGCGGTCCGCCGGTGCGGCGGTCGGCCTGCTCGTCGTCGGGCACGAACATGGCCACCGGTCGCCCCGCCACCTCGTCGGAGCGGTAGCCGCTCAGGGCCTCGGCGGCGCGGTTCAGCGAGATGATGCGGCCCTGGAGGGTGGTGGCCACCACCAGCACCGCGGTGGAGTCGAGGATCGCCTGGGTGAACGCCTCGCGCTCGGCCGAGCGCTCGGCCACCAGCTCCAGCGTCTGGCCCACGTCGCGCCGATCCCGGGACCGCTGCCGGACCCGGGACCAGAGGAGCGCGCCCACCGCGAGGAGGGCGATCAGGATGAGGACGAGTGGGCGGAGATCCACCCGCACGACCAGGAGCATCGGCCCCCATCGGCAGGTCGACACCGGAGTTGACCGGTCCCGACCTGCCTCGGGCGCTCCCCTACTTGACCACCAGGGCGGTCACCATGCCGAACAGGCCGTCGTCGTTCTCGGCGTGGTTGAGGATGTGGCAGTGGAAGGCCCACACGCCCGGCTCGGTGGCGTGCACCAGCACGCTGTAGCGCTCGCCGGGGCCCACCCAGATGGTGTCCATCTGGTACGGCGCGTCCAGCGGGAAGCCGTCCTTCGCCACCACGAGCTGCGGCTGGCGGTGGAGGTGCATCGGGTGCCCCACCAGGCCCTCGTTGTAGTAGTGCATCAGGATCCAGTCGCCGGGCTTGGCCCCGATGGCCGCCGTCTCCGGGAAGCTCTTGCCGTTGATCGAGAGCCCGATCACGCCGGCGTCGTTGAGCACGATCGGGATCTCCTGGGAGACCTTCAGATCCGCCGGGACCTCCATCGTGTAGTACTTCTTCGGCGCCGGGAGCGGCACGTCGCCCACCTGGACCACGGCGAAGAGGCCGTTGAGCACCGCCGGGTTGCCGTGGTTGTGGGCGTGCCACATGGCCAACTCGGAGTGGTCGGGAGCGGTCCACTTGTAGGTGTACGAGGTGAGCGGCCGGATGTAGTCCTGGGTGATGCCGGCCACGCCGTCCTGGTCGTTCGGCACGCTGATGCCGTGCCAGTGGATGTCGGTGCTGATCGGGAGCTCGTTGCGGAGGACCACCTCGACCTTGTCGCCGGGCTCCACCCGGATCCAGGGGCCGGGCACCGTGCCGTTGTAGGTCCACGCCTTCACCACGTTCCCGGGGCTGACCTCCCAGTCGGTGACCGCGGCGGTGATGTTGAAGCGCTTCGTGCCGTCGGGGAGGATCGTCGGCTTGATCTTCTGGTTGCCGGCCTTCATGTCGCCGGCGGCGTACTTGTCGGCGAACTCGAGGAACTTGGCCACGCCAGCGTCCATCGACTTCTCCATGTCGGCGTTGATCTGCTTGGCCACCGGGTCGGAGGCCTCCAGGGTGGCGATGTCGTCGATGCTGTGGCTCGTGGAGGGGTTCTCCGGCACGCTCGACCCGGCCACCTCGCCACCGGCGCCGCCATCGCTCACCACGAGGGTGGCGGTCATGCCCGAGTCCTTGTGGCCCGGGATGGCGCAGAACACCTCGTAGCTACCCGGAGCGAGCGACGACACGTCGATGGTCTCCGAGGACCCGCCGTCGATGTCCTTCGACTTCACGTCGGTGCCGGTCACCTGGAAGTTGTGGACGATCTTGCCGTCGTTCTGGATGGCCAGGGAGCCGCCCTTGGGCACGTTGATCGTGGCCGGAGAGATCGAGAACTCGGTGAGGGTCACCGAGACCGGCCCGCTCGCCACCGCCCCGCCGTCGGATCCTCCGCCGCCCCCGCCGTCGTTCGTCACCGCCACGATCGCCGCCACCAGCAGGGCGAAGATCGATGTGGCCAGCGCGAGGCGGGTCAGCAGGGTCTGGCTACGTGCACTCACAGGGGGCCTCCTGGAGACGGATGGGTGTCGCGGCATCTTCACGGGCGCCCGTACCTGCGGATAGGGCCGTTGGGCAGCAGGCCGTGGGACCAAAGTCCCTGGTCGGGCGGCGGGCGCACCGCCACTGTGGGCGCCTGGCCCAAGGTCCGGTGCTGGTCGGGCGGGGAGGGGGGTCGGTGGCGGCAGGTCGATCCCACGTCCCCGGAGAGCTCGAGGAGATCGGCGAGCACGAGTGCCGTGAGCTGCTCGCGCAGGCGGCCGTGGGCCGCCTCGGCCTGTCCGCCGACTCGCTGCCGGTGATCCTCCCGGTCAACTTCGTGGTCGACGGCGACTCCGTGGTGTTCCGCACGGGCGCCGGGCTCAAGCTGTCGGCCGCCACCGCCGGCGACGTCGCCTGCATGGAGGTCGACGACATCGACACCCTCGGCCACGGCGGCTGGAGCGTGCTCGTGACCGGCCGGCTGCGCGAGGTCGTCGACCCCGACGAGCTCGCCGCGGTCAAGCGACTGCCGCTGGCCCCCTGGTGGCACCGGGTCGAGCAGCGCTACGTGCGGCTCTCGATGGACCTGTTCTCGGGCCGACGGCTCTGACCCCTGGAGGTCGACGTGACCAGCAAGCGATCGCAACGGCCCTGGGAGGACGAGCCCGACGACCGGGTGCGGGTTCTGGTGGAGTGCCAGCACACGGACTCCCCCGGGATCATCGCCACGGTGGTGGAGCGCGAGGGCTACGCCGTGCGCACCTGCGAGGGGCCCGACATCGGCCGCTGCGAGCTGGTGGAGCACGGCCACTGCGGGCTCGTGGAGGGCGCCGACGTGGTGGTGAACCTGCTGCGCGACCCCGAGGAGGGTCCCAAGATCGCCGACGCGGTGGCGTCGCTGCGGCGACCGCCGGCGCTGGTGGTGGAGCGTTCCCGCACCCGGGCCGCCGCCGGGACCGACGTCTCCCATGGGGGCCCGACGGTGGTCCACCCCCCGATCACCAAGGCCTCCCTCGTGGCCGCCATCGACGAGGCCCTGCAGGACCGCCCCACCCCCTGACCCCCACCCCGGCACCCCCACCCCGGCGAATGTGCGGTGCCCGAGCGACGTTCCTGTCGTCCTCGCGCGTGAAGTTCGCCGGGTGACGGCGCGCGATCCTCTGCGGATGGACGTCGGCCTCGCCTTCCCGCAGATGACCCCGGACCTCGATCGGGACCGCGTCCGACGGTGGTGCCGGGCCGTGGACGCCGGGCCGTTCTCGTCGATCTCGGCCGGCGAGCGCATCGCGTTCGACAACCTCGACGGGTTCACCCTCTGCACCGCAGCCGCGGCCCTCACCGATCGGGTGCGGATCGGGTTCAACGTGGTGGTGGCGCCGTGGCACGCCCCCGCCCTGCTGGCCAAGGAGCTGGCGTCGATCGACGTGCTCTCCGGCGGCCGGGTGGAGGTGGCCGTGGGCGTGGGCGGGCGCGAGCAGGACTACGAGGTGCTGGGCTCGCCGCTGCGGAACCGCTTCGACCGGCTCGACGACACCGTGGCCGAGCTGAAGCGGCTGTGGGCGGGCGGCTCGGTGGCCGACGGTGCCGCGTCGGTTGGCCCGACCCCGGTGCAGCCCGGCGGGCCTCCCCTGCTGTGCTCGGGCACCGGACCGAAGTCGCTGGCCCGGGCCGCTCGCTGGGCCGACGGGCTCACCGGGTTCACCCTCGGCGCCGATCCCGCCGAGGCGGCCGCCACCTTCGCCCTCGCCGAGGAGGCGTGGCAGGCGGCGGGCCGCACCGAGCGGCCTCGCCTCGTCACCGGCACCTTCGCCGCCCTCGGCCCGGGCGCGCAGGAGACGCTCCACGCCTTCGCCCGCCGCTACCTCGACGTGTTCGGCACCGACGTGGCCGCCTGGCTCACCGAGCGCATGCCGCTGCACACCGAGGAGGCGCTGCACCGGTTCCTGGTGGACCTGGCCGCCACCGGCTGCGAGGAGGTCATCCTCGTGCCCGCCGACAGCGACCCCGACCAGGTCCGCCGCTTCGCCGACGTCGTGGCCGACGTGGCCGCCGCCTGACCCTGCGGCGTCCGCGGCCTCAGAGCCAGCCGTTGCGGCGGAACATGCGGTAGAGCGCGAAGCAGGCGAGGGCCACCGAGGCCAGCACCACGAAGTAGCC
>JAHBSN010000120.1 GCA_019639095.1 Actinomycetota bacterium | reverse complement strand
CTCCGGGCATGGCTCCCGCCCCGACCAACCGCCCCGCCTCCGCTCGCGCCCGATCGCTCCTGGTGGCGACGCTCCTGGCCGCGGCGTCCCTCGCCGGCTGCAGCAGCTCCGGGAGCGACGACGCCGAGGCCGCCGACGACGTCACCACCACCACCGCGGCGGCCACCACCACCACGGAGGCGGACCCGGGTGGGTCGTCCTCGGCCGGCTCGTCCGACGATGCGAACGCGTGGACGGCCGACGCGCAGGAGCACCGCGGCAGCGACGGCGAGCAGTTCGAGCAGGACTGCCCCGCCGGCGGCGAGCCCGACACCATCTGGGGCGTGGAGCTCTACACCGACGACTCCTCGATCTGCACCGCCGCGGTCCACGTCGGGCTGATCGACCTCGACGACGGCGGCACGGTGACCTACGAGATCGCCGCCGGCGAAGACCGCTACGACAGCGGCGTGGCCAACGGGATCACGTCGCAGGGCTACGGCGAGTGGGGCGGCAGCTTCCTCTTCCCGGACGCGCCTCCCGGATCCGGCGAGTTCGAGCCGGGCCAGGAGTCCTGGTCCGCCACGGTGCAGGGGCTCCGCCTCGAGGAGGGCGCGAGCTACGAGCACCGCTGCTCGCCCGACGGCGAGCTCCGCTCGGTCTGGGGCACCGACGTCTACACCGCCGACTCGTCCATCTGCACCGCCGCGGTCCACGCCGGGCTCATCGCCGTCGACGAGGGCGGCGCGGTGGCGGTCGAGGTGGTGGCGGGGCAGGACAGCTACGAGGGCACCGAGGCCAACGGGGTCGTCTCGTCGGCCTACGGGTCGTTCGGGCTCAGCTACCGGTTCGCCGACGAGCAGCCCGAGGGCTGAGGGAGGAGCGCAGCGATGGTGCTGGCCGAGATCGGGTTCGGCGAGGTGCTGTGGTCGCTCCTCGTCCTGTACCTCACGTTCGTCTACTTCGTGGCGCTGTTCGCGGTGCTGGGCGACCTGTTCCGGGCCACCGACGTGTCGGGCGGGGTGAAGGCGCTGTGGTTCCTCGCCATGCTCGTCTTCCCGGTGCTCGGCGTGGTGGCCTACCTCCTGGTGCGCGGCGACGGCATCGGCGTGCGCCGGCTGTCGCACGACGGCGCCTCGCCGGTGGCCCTGCCGCCGCCGCCTCCGGGCGCGGCCGCACCGGCCTCGGAGATCGCCCAGGCCAAGGCGCTGCTCGACGCCGGCACCATCAGCCCGGCGGAGTTCGACGCGCTGAAGGCCCGCATCCTCGCCTGATCCGCTTACGGCTTGGGGTGGGCCAGGAGCCACCCCACGAGCTGGGCGGCGAAGGTGGGAGACCACACCGGGATGTGGGTGCCGTTCGGCTGGGTCCACAGCTCGGCGGCTCCGCCGGGCTCGCAGCCGCTGGTGTAGCTCGTGATGGTGGCCGGCGGCAGGCCCACCACGAGGTCGCGGGTGGGCGGTGGCGGGTCGTCGGGCGTGAGGTCGCAGCCGTTGTAGGTGGCCCACATCTCCACCGTGTCGGTGGCCCCCGGGTAGGCGGCGCCGGCGATCTTGCCGCCGTCGTAGCGGATGGTCTTGTCGGCGGTCCCGTGGATCTGGAGGGCGGCCACCGGCTCGGAGGGCGAGCAGTCGTCGGGGTCGGCGAAGGTGGCGCCCTCGATGCTGGCCACAGCGGCCACGAGGTCGGCGTGGTCGCATGCCATCCGGTACGACATGAACCCGCCGTTGCTGTGCCCGGTCACGTAGATGCGGCGCGGGTCCACGTCGTACTGCGAGCGGACCTTGGCGATCACCGCCGCCAGGTAGGCCGAGTCGTCGACATCGTTCGAGATCGGCCCGGCGCAGCACGCGTCGGTGGCGTTCCAGAAGCGCTTGCCGATGCGGTTCTCGGTGCCGTCGGGGTGGACGTAGAGCACGCCCGCCTCGTCGACCGCCGCTTCCAGCCCGAGGTACGCGCTCTGCACGTCGCCGTTGGCGCCGAAGCCGTGGAGCAGGACCAGCAGCGGTGCCGGCGTGCCCGAGCGGTACGACGGTGGCACGTGCACGTCGATCGGGCGGTCGGCGGGGAGCTCGGGCACCTCGGTGGTGGTCGGTGACCCTGAGGTCGAGGTGGAGGTCGAGGTCGACGAGGCGCCGTCGGACGACCCAGAGGCGCACCCAACCGTGGCGGCCAGCAGGAGGGCGGCCAGGGCGAGGGGGCGCAGGGCGGTCACCGGGCCACGGTACCGGCGGTGGCTCCCTCCACGAGCTCGTGGGCGGTCCAGCGCGCCAGCAGCGACTCGAGCAGGTCGATGACCGCGGCCTCGGCGGCCGAGCCGGCGGTGGCGGTGGTCTCCGCGTAGGCCACGCTCACGTCGGTGACCGGGTCGGCGCGGATGCCGAGCGCGCACAGGTCGTGGCCGAGGTCGGCCTCGGCCACGAGCGGGCGGCCGAGGTCGAGGGCGACGGCGGCGTCGAGCGTGGTGGCGAAGGCCCACAGCCAGCGGTCGGCCGCCCGCACGCGGTACAGGCCGCCCGGTCGACTCGCGCCTCCGGGCGGCGTGGCCACGTCGACCGCGGGATCGATCCCACCGGGGAGGCCCAGCAGCGACAGGCGCTCGCCCGCCTGCTGGCGTCGGTGGGCCTGCCCGACCGCGCAACGGAACGCGCCGGGCGACAGCACCCGGAGCGCCGTCGGGGCGACCGCCTCGGCCGGCTCGGGCACGAGCACGTCCACCAACGTCGTGGGGCCGACCCGCACCCGTGCTCGGAGGCCGGGCAGGAGGTGGGTGAGGGTGGCGGCCACGCGCAGGGCACCGAGCGCAGCGGGGGAGATCTCGCCGGGGATCAGCATGCAGACGGTCTACCACAAGAGGTTAGGTACACCTAACATTTCTGAACTCCACGCGCGAGATCGACAGGAACGCGGCCTGGGTACCGCACATTCGGTGGGGTGGGGTGGTCGGTAGGGTCTCGGGCGTGGGGCGTGCGCTGGGGTTGGTGGTCGTGGCGATGCTCGGGCTGGGGGCGGTGGGGTGCTCGTCGAGCGACTCGGCGGCCCCACCCACCACCGGTGGGCCCACCACCGCCCGGCCCACCACCAGCACGACCATCCCGCACAGCGGTGGGTGTGGCACCGAGCCCGACGTCGCCCGCCTCTCCGACGAGACGCCGGGCGACGTGGCCGCCACCTTCGCCAGCGGCGGCGTGGCGCGCGCCTACCGGCTGTCGGTGCCGCCGTCCTACGACCCCGACGAGCCGGCGCCGCTGATCGTGAACCTGCACGGCTCCGGCTCGAACGCGCTCCAGGCGAGCGTCTACGGCGACGTGCCCCGCGCCGCGGCCGAGCGCGGCGTGATCGTGGTGACCCCCGAGGCGGTCGACGGCCGGTGGGAGCTCGGCGGCACCGGTCCCGACGCCGACTTCCTCGTGGCGCTGCTCGACGACGTGGAGGGTCGCTACTGCGTGGACCTCGACCGCGTGCACCTCATGGGCATGTCGCTCGGCGCGTGGAAGGCGGCCGCCACCGCGTGCTCGTTCCCCGACCGGTTCGCGTCGGTGGCGCTGGTGACCGTGGAAGTATTCCCGGGGTCCTGCGACCCGATGCCGGTGATCGCGTTCCACGGCACCGCCGACGCCACGGTGGCCTACGGGGAGGGCGGCGGCACCGTCGACGACGCCGACACCGTGAACGCCGGCCTGCCCGGCGCCCTCGCCAACATCGCGGCCTGGGCGGAGAGCGGCGGCTGCGATCCCGAGCCGATCGACACCGAGGTCGGCGACGACGTGAAGCTGCGCCGCTTCGAGGGGTGCGACGACGGGATCGGCGTGGAGCTCTACACGATCGTGGGCGGCGGCCACACCTGGCCCGGCAGCGACATCGCCCTCGGGGACCCGAAGCTCACCACCGACACGATCGACGCCACCCAGCTCTCACTGGACTGGTTCGAGGCTCACCCCGCCCGCTGAGCGGGCTCGGAGCGGTCGAGCAGCGGCAGGAGTGCGGCGGGCGCGAGCGCCGGGCTGAAGACGTGGCCGAAGGCGCGGTCGAAGCCCATCTCGAGGAGCACCTGCAGGTCGGCGGCGGTCTCCACCGACTTGGCCACGCTCACCGCGCCGATGCTGCGCGCCAGCGCGATGGCGTCGTCGGCCGAGCGGTGGCGGCCGATGGCGCTCGGGGCGGCGACGTTGCCCACCACGATCTTGAGCGCGGCGATCGGCAGGCCCTCGAACGCCGAGGGCGGGGCATCGCCCGACACGCCGTCCACGATCAGGGTCACGCCGAGGTCGGCCAGCTCGAGGGCGACGGCTCGGACGTTGACGGGGTCCTTGACCAACGCGGAGAGCGGAAGGTCGATGGCGAGCTGGCGCGGCTCGATGCCGGTGCTGTCGAGTGCCTGGCACACCCGTCCGAGGAACTGCGGATCGCGCAGGTGGTGGCGGGACACGTTGAGCGCCACCTCGACCGGACGGCCGTGGTCCTCCCACGCCGCCACCTGCCGGCACGCCGCGTAGACCGACCACGCCTCCACGCCGGCGAGGCGCTCGGCCCACTTGGTGCGGGCGAGCGACGGGCCGGGCGAGAGGATGCCGAAGTCGGGGTGCCACCACCGCAGCAGCGCCTCGCACGACGGCACGGTCCCGTCGGCCAGGTCGAACTCCGGCTGGTAGTAGAGGCAGAAGCGACCGGGCAGGCCCTCCACGTCGAAGGCCTCGCTGTCGGGCGGGGGGTGGGCGGTGAAGGGGGCCACCACGTGCGGGCGGATCGTGAGCACCGTGCCGGTGGGCTCGCCGCCACCGCCGGCGGAGTGGAGGCTGCACGCGCTGAGCAGCGCCTCGAACAGGGTGCCGTCGCGGCGCTCCAGGAACGCGGTGCCGGTCCAGCGGCCGGTGCGGCCGAGGGCCTCGAGCACCTCCGACACCTGGCCGGCCTCGAACAGCTCCCAGGCCGAGTCCATGGCGGCGCGCACGAGCTCGGACGGGTCGCCCCACCCGAGGAGGTCGGCGGCGGCCTCGTTCGCGGTGTGGATCTCGAGGGTGTGGTCGGCCACGAGCACCCCCTCCGCCAGCGGGACGACGAGCTCGGCCTCGCCGATGGCCAGCCGGCCCGTCCGTACCCCGTCTGTCCTGTCCACCGTCGGGTTGCTCATGGTGTCCTTCCGCTCGCTCGCCCGTCGCGCGCGCTTGTCAGGAAACTCTTCGGCAGGAGCCGGGCCACGGTGAGTGGTTCGCGAGACCGCGCTTCGTGGCATCGGGCACAGCCCCACCTCGTCACGGAGCGTGGTGGAATGGCTACGACGGTTGCGGAGCGTCGTGGGGCGCGGGACCATGACCGGCGAAATCGGGCGTTTCGGGCGAAACGGGTGGGAGCAGGGACATGCGGGCACACGGGACGTGGACCTCTGGTCGGATCCGGCGCAACGTGCTGGCAGGTGCCGCCAGCGCGCTGGCGATGGTGGGGCTCCCCCTGCTGGCCGCCGCGCCGGCGGGGGCGGTGCCGGGGGTGGACGGCAACCCCGACCTGGCGGCGGGGTGCGGGCTCGACGTGACGCTCGTGCTCGACGACTCGGCATCGATCGACGGCACCGAGGCGACCCAGGCGCGCGAGGCGGCCCAGCTCTTCGCCGACGCGCTCGACGGCACGCCCTCGCAGTTGAAGACGGTCGTGTTCGACACCCGGGCGCGCGGCGTGGCCGCCGACGGCTCGCTCACCTCGAACCTGTCCAACATCGTCTTCCGCGACCCGTCGGCCTACACCGCGCCCACGTCGGGGGCCGGGCAGGGCGGCACCAACTGGGACGACGGCCTCGAGGTGGCGCGCCGCAGCAACGGCGGCCCCGGCGACCTCGTGGTGTTCATCACCGACGGCGACCCGACCTACCGCAACAGCACCTCGCCCGACGGCCACGCCAACGACGGCTCCCACTCGATCAGCGGCGACGGCAGCACGATCGGCGTGGCCGCCAACCTCGACAACGCGGTGACCGAGGCCACCGCGATGCGCAACGCCGGCACGCACCTGTTCGGCATCGGCGTCGGCCTGGCCCAGAACGGCGCCAGCGAGCAGCGCCTCAACGACGTGACCGGCGACGAGGAGCTCACGCTGAACGCCAGCGGGTCGGTGCCGCCCTTCGGCCAGGGCGACTACACGATCACCCCGAACTTCGCGCAGCTGAAGACCGTGGTGGCCGACTTCTCCCGGCAGCTCTGCGGCCACACGGTGAACGTCACCAAGTTCCTCCAGAAGGCCGACGGCACCACGGTGCAGGCCACCGCCTCCACGCCGTGGGAGTTCACCCTCACGCTCGACCCGGCGCCCGGCCAGTGGAACAACCCGCCCGGGGTGGTGGGGCCGACCGCCTCGCTGACCACCGACGCCAACGGCGGCGTGAGCTTCGTGCTCGACCAGGCCACCCCGCCCGACGACCACCTCGGCGACCTCGTGGAGACCCCGCAGGACGGCTGGGACTACAACGGCGCCACCTGCTCGGTGAACGACTTCAGCGGCAGCGACCCGATGGAGCTCTTCGACTCCGTGGGCCCGAACGAGCCCGGCTCGGTGGGCGACCCGAGCGAGCTGCTCGACCTGCCGGTGAGCAAGGGCAAGGCGCTGAACTGCTCGGTGTACAACCGCGAGCGCCGCCCGGCCACCATCTCGGTGGCCAAGTCGACCGTGCCCGCGGGTCAGCCCGGCTCCTTCGACTTCACCCTCTCGCAGGGCCAGGCCACCGTCGACACCCTCACCGGCCTCTCCCACGGCGACACCCAGGCCTTCGACCCGGTGCCCGAGGGCTCCTACTCGGTGACCGAGGCGCCGGCCCCGGGGTACCTCAACACGTCGGCCACCTGCGACGACCTCGGCACCCCGGGCGTCGAGGCGGTGCCCGCCGACGAGCTGTCGGTGACCGAGGGCCAGAACTGGCGCTGCTCGTTCGTGAACGACGCGCAGAGCGGCACGATCCGGGTGGTGAAGGACGCGGTCGGCGCCGACGGCACGTTCTCGTTCACCTCGAACGTGCCCGACCTCGGCGACTTCTCGCTGACCACCACCGGGGGCACCGCCTCCACGCAGGCGATCACCGTGCCGGTGGGCACCTACTCCGTGGCCGAGACCGTGCCGGGCGGCTGGGACCTCACCGGTGCCTCGTGCACCGGCGGCGACGATCCGTCATCGATCACGGTCAGCCCCGCCGAGACGGTGGTGTGCACCTTCGAGAACACCGCGCCCGATCCGACGATCGTGGTGGCGAAGTCGGCCGGCGCGGCGAGCGTGGCCGAGCCCGGCGGTCCGGTCACCTACACGGTCTCGGTCACCAACACGTCGGTGGAGCCGGTCACGGTCGACTCGGTGGTCGACTCGATCGATGGCGGCCCCGACCTCGACCTCACCTCCGTGGGCGGGCCGATCACCGCCACCACGTGCGTCGCCCTGGTGGGCACCCAGATCGTGGCCGGCGGCTCGGCCGGGTGCACCTTCACCGCCACGGTGTCGGGCAACGGCGGTGGGACCGTGGCCGACGAGGTCACCGTGGTGGCGCTCGACAGCGACGAGAACGAGGCGACCGATTCCGACGGCGCGTCGGTGGACGTCACCGACGTGGCGCCCACCGTGGCCCTCACCAAGACGCCCTCGGTGAGCGCCATCTCGGAGCCGGGCGGTGCGGTCACCTACACGCTCCAGGTCACCAACACCGGCGTGGAGCCGCTGCTCGTGGACGCGCTGCGGGACTCGATCGAGGGCGGCCCGTCCTTCTCCGTGGCGTCGGTGGCCGGGCTCGTGACCGCCACCACCTGCGACGCGGTGGTGGGCAGCACCATCGCGCCCGACGGTTCGGCGTCGTGCCAGTACACCGTGGTCCACGTGGTCGACGCCTCCGACGTGCCCGACGGGTTCGTGGACGATGTGGCCCGGGTTGACGCCTCCGACGACGACGGCGAGACCTTCGCCACCGCGGCGGCCAAGGTGGCCGTGCTCGACGTGGCGCCCACCATCACCGTGGACAAGACCGCCGACCCGACCTCGGTGCCCGAGACCGCTCCCGGTGCCACCGCCCCGGTCACCTACACCGTGGCGATCACCAACACCTCGCCCGAGGCCGTGACGATCGACTCGATCGTCGACGCCGTCGACGGCGGCTCGCCGGCAGCGGTGGCGGGCACCTGCGACGACCTCGTGGGCTCGTCGCTCGCCGCGGGCGCCACCACGTCGTGCACCTTCACCCTCGCGGTGGCCGGGGAGGCCGGCACGTCCACCTCCGACGTGGTGACCGTGGGGGCCTCCGACGACGAGGACAACGACACCACCAGCTCCGACGACGCCACGGTGGCCTTCACCGACGTCGCCTCCTCGATCGAGGTCACCAAGGTGGCCACCACCCCGACGGTGCCCGAGCCCGGCGGCCCGGCGTCGTTCCTGGTGACCATCCAGAACACCTCCGCCACCGACGACGTGACCATCGGCTCGGTGGTTGACTCGGTGGACGGCGGCACGCCGTTCGCGGTGGCCGGCACCTGCCCCGACCTCGTGGGCGACCTCCTCGTGCCCGGCCAGTCGACCCAGTGCACCTTCACCCTCGACGTGGCCGGCCCGGCCGGGGCCAGCGTGGCCGACACCGTCACGGTGACCGGGACCGACGACGACGGCGGGTCCGTCTCGGACTCGGCCGATGCCGCGGTCCGCATCACCGACGTGCCGTCGTCGCTCGCGGTGACCAAGGTGGCGAACGTGGACTCGCTGCCCGAGCCCGGCGGCCCGGTCACCTACACCGTCTCGGTCACCAACACCTCGGCGGTCGACTCGGTGTCGATCACGTCGGTCACCGATTCGGTGGACGGGGGCACGCCCTTCGCCGCCGGCGGCGACTGCCCGACGCTGGTGGGCGTGCTCCTCGCCCCCGGTGACGACGCGTCCTGCACGTTCACCCTGGACGTGGCCGGCCAGCCCGGCGACTCGGTGGCCGACACCGTGACGGTGGCCGGCATCGACGACGACCAGCAGCCCGTGTCCGACAGCGCCGACGAGTCGGTGGCGATCACCGGCGTGGCGTCCTCGCTGGCGGTGACGAAGGTGGCGAGCGTGGACTCGCTGCCCGAGCCGGGCGGTCCGGTCACCTACCTGGTGGCGGTCCAGAACACCTCGGCGGCCGATGCGGTCACGATCGATTCGGTGACCGACTCGGTGGACGGCGGGGCGCCGTTCGCCGCCGGTGGCGACTGCCCCGACCTCGTGGGCGACGTGCTCGACCCGGGGGACATGGCCTCCTGCTCGTTCACGCTCGACGTGACCGGCGATCCCGGCGACGTGGTGGCCGACACCGTGACGGTGGCCGGGACCGACGACGACGGCGCCCCGGTGTCCGACAGCGCGGACGAGTCGGTGGCGATCACCGGCGTCGCGTCGTCGCTCGCGGTCACCAAGGACGCCGACGTGGCGTCGGTGCCCGAGCCGGGCGGCCCGGTCACCTACACCGTGACCGTGACCAACACGTCGGCCGTGGATGCGGTGACGATCGACTCGGTCACCGACTCGGTGGACGGAGGCGCGCCGTTCGCCGCCGGTGGCGACTGCCCCGACCTGGTGGGCGACGTGCTCGACCCCGGTGACAGCACGGCGTGCTCGTTCACCATGCTCGTGCTCGGCCAGGCCGGCGACACCGTGGGCGACACGGTGACGGTGGCCGGGACCGACGACGACGGCGACGCCGTCTCCGCCCAGGGCAGCGAGTCGGTCGACGTGACCGACGTGCGCTCGAGCATCGAGGTCACCAAGGTGGCGAACGTCGACTCGGTGCCCGAGCCGGGCGGCCCGGTCACCTACACCGTCACCGTGGCGAACACGTCGGCCGTGGATGCGGTGACGATCGATTCGGTCACCGACTCGGTGGACGGTGGGGCGCCGTTCGCCGCCGGTGGCGACTGCCCCGACCTCGTGGGCGACCTGCTGCTGGCCGGCGGGTCCGCCTCCTGCTCGTTCACCCTCGACGTGGCCGGCGCCCCCGGAGACAGCGTGGCCGACACGGTGACCGTGGCCGGGACCGACGACGATGGCGCCGCCGTCTCGGCCCAGGGCAGCGAGACCGTGGGCATCACCGACGTGGCGTCGAGCCTGTCGGTGACGAAGGTGGCGGACGCGGACTCGGTGCCCGAGCCGGGCGGCCCGGTCTCCTTCGACCTGACGGTGACCAACACGTCGGACGTGGATGCGGTCACGATCGACTCGGTCACCGACTCGGTGGACGGTGGGGCGCCGTTCGCCGCCGGTGGCGACTGCCCCGACCTGGTGGGCGACGTGCTCGACCCTGGCGACAGCGCCTCCTGCTCGTTCGTCGTGCCGGTGCTGGGCGAGGCCGGTGACGTGGTGGCGGACACGGTGACGGTGGCCGGGACCGACGACGATGGCGACGCCGTCTCGGCAACCGGCGACGAGACCGTGGGCGTGACCGACGTGGCGTCGAGCCTGTCGGTGACGAAGGTGGCGGACGTGGACTCGGTGCCCGAGCCGGGCGGCCCGGTCTCCTTCGACGTGACGGTGACCAACACGTCGGACGTGGATGCGGTCACGATCGACTCGATCACCGACTCCGTGGACGGCGGTGCGCCGTTCGCCGCCGGTGGCGACTGCCCCGACCTGGTGGGCGACGAGCTCGCCCCAGGTGGCTCGGCATCCTGCTCGTTCACCCTCGACGTGACCGGCGATCCCGGCGACGTGGTGGCCGACACGGTGGCGGTCACCGGCACCGACGAC
>JAHBSN010000012.1 GCA_019639095.1 Actinomycetota bacterium | reverse complement strand
CGTGGTGGTCAACAACGCCGGCGTGATGCTCAACGGGCCGGTGGAGGACGCCCCGCTCGACGAGTGGGAGCGCATGGTCGACCTCAACCTGAAGGGCCTGCTCTACGTGGCGCGGGCCGCCCTGCCCCACCTCCTCCGTGCGGCGGCCGACCCTGCGACGCGCGGCGTGGCCGACCTCGTGAACGTGTCGTCGGTGGCCGGCCGGGTGGCCCGGGCCGGATCGGGGGTCTACAACCTCACCAAGCACGGCGTGGGCGCGTTCAGCGAGGCGCTGCGCCAGGAGGTCACCCAGCGGCACGTGCGGGTGGCGCTCGTGGAGCCCGGCGCGGTGGCCACCGAGCTGGTGGGCCACATGCGCCCCGAGTCGCAGGCCGGGTTCCAGGAGCGCTTCGCCGGCGTGGAGCTGCTCGAGGCCGCCGACATCGCCGATGCCATCCGCTACGTGGTCACCCGTCCCCGCCACATGGCCGTCAACGAGATCCTCATCCGCCCCACCGAGCAGCAGGGCTGACCCGCCTCGAACGTGCGGTACCCCAGCCGCGTTCCTGCCGATTCCGCGCGTGAGGTTCGGCGCGAGGTGCGGGTCACGTCCCGCTGACGCCGAGGCCCAGGTCTCGGCCCACCGCCTCCATCTGCAGCGCGAAGAACGCCTCGTGGTCGACGATCACGTTGGTGAGGTGGCCGAAGAGCTCGAAGCTGATGGTGCCCACCAGCGCCGTCCACGCAGCGATGCCGCGAGCGAGCTCGTGGTCGTCGAGCGTGGTCCCGGTGGCCTCCCGCAGGCGCTCCAGGTCGGCGGAGACCGACGGTGGCACCGGCACCTCGGCACGGCGGGGGCGGCGCCGCCGATCGGCAGCCTGCTGGCCCAACCCGATGAGCAGCAGCGGGATCCGCGCCGCGGGATCGATGGTGTCCTCCGGCGCGCGGTACCCGGGGATGGGGCTGCCGAAGATGAGGGCCCACTCGTGGGGGTGGGCCACGGCCCAGCGGCGGGTGGCGGTGGCGAGGGCCATCCACCGCCCGGCGAGGTCGGTGGCGTCGACCTCGGCGACGGCTGACTCGGCGGCCCCGCCCACAGCGTCGTAGGCCTCCACGATCAACGCCGTGAGCAGGTGGTCGCGGCTCGGGAAGTAGCGGTAGAGCGCCGAGGACACCATGCCGAGGTCCCGGGCGACGGCGCGCAGCGACAGCCCGTCGGCGCCGCGCTCGGCGAGGTGGGCGCGGGCCACGTCGGTGATCTCGGCGGTGAGCTCGGCTCGGACGCGCTGGCGGGCGGTGCGGGGCGCGGAGGGGGTGTCGGCCACCTCGCCAGTGTGCCCCCTTCCGAGAGCGCTGGCAACAAGAGAGAGCACCGCTCTTGACAATGGGCGACGATGAGCGCATCATCGCTCTGAAACGAGAGCACCGCTCTCCCAACCGAGAGGACACCCGATGAACGCCACCACCACCGCCACGACCACGACCACGACCACCGCCCAGGCCGAGACCGCTGAGGCTCGCTACCTCGAGCCCGACTGGCTCACCCGCAACGTCTTCAACCGCATCGTCCGCCGGCTCACCCGGATGGGGCTGAGCATCCGCGGCTCTCGCGAGCTGCGGGTCCGAGGCCGTGTGTCGGGGGAGTGGCGCACCACGCCGGTGAACCTGCTGACCGTGGACGGCGAGCGCTACCTCGTGGCCCCTCGCGGCCTCACCCAGTGGGTGCGCAACGTCCGTGCGGCCGGTGGCGGCGAACTGCGCCTCGGCCGCCGGGTGGAGGCCTTCCGCGCCGAGGAGCTCGCCGACGCCGACAAGGCCGCCGTCCTCCGCCCCTACCTCCGCCTCTGGAAGGCCGAGACCGGCGTCTTCTTCGACGGCCTCGACGCCGACGCCACCGACGCCGAGCTCGTGGCCGCCGGCCCCAAGCACCCCGTCTTCCGCCTCGTGCCCGCCGCCTGACGGCCACCCGGCGAAGCGGCCGAGACGTCTGGGTAGGGTGCAGCTCGCACCTGACCAGGGGAACGGAGCGACCATGAGCGACGAGCGCGAGACCACCGGCGCCACCATCGAGGACTACCTCCTCGAGGAGCGGACCTTCCCGCCGCCGGCCGGGTTCAAGGAGGACGCCCTCGTGGCCGGCACCCACCTCTACGACGAGGCCGACCAGGACTACGAGGGCTTCTGGGCCCGCCAGGCCGCCGACCTGCTCGACTGGACCCAGGACTGGCACACGATCCTCGACTGGCAGCTGCCGTTCGCCAAGTGGTTCGTGGGCGGCACCCTCAACGCCTCCTACAACTGCCTCGACCGCCACGTGGAGGCCGGTCGGGGCGACCGGGTGGCGTTCCACTGGGAGGGCGAGCCGGGCGACACCCGCACCATCACCTACGCCGACCTGCTCGCCGAGGTGGAGCGCTTCGCCAACGTGCTGAAGGGCCTGGGCGTCGCCAAGGGCGATCGCGTGGCCATCTACCTGCCCATGGTCCCCGAGCTCCCGGTGGCCGTGCTGGCGTGCGCCCGCATCGGCGCCGCCCACTCGGTCGTGTTCGGCGGCTTCTCCGCCGACTCGCTGGCGGACCGCATCAACGACGCCGAGTGCAAGGTGCTGGTGACCGCCGACGGCGGCTGGCGGCGCGGCAAGCCCGGCCTGCTCAAGCCCACGGCCGACGTGGCCGTGGCCCACACCTCGAGCATCGAGCACGTGGTGGTGGTTGATCGCATCGCGTCGTCGGGTGGCGACGTCGACACGCCCATGACCGACGGTCGGGACCACTGGTACCACGAGCTCATGGCCGCGGCCGACGAGCGCTGCGCGCCGGAGGAGATGGACAGCGAGGACCTGCTCTTCCTCCTCTACACCTCCGGCACCACCGGCAAGCCCAAGGGCATCATGCACACCACCGGCGGCTACCTCACGCAGGCGGCGTTCACCCACCGGTACGTCTTCGACCTGAAGCCCGAGACCGACGTCTACTGGTGCACCGCCGACGTCGGCTGGGTCACCGGCCACAGCTACATCGTCTACGGGCCTCTCGCGAACGGCGCCACCTCGGTGATGTACGAGGGCACACCCGACACGCCGGGCAAGGACCGCTTCTGGGACCTCGTGGAGCGCTACGGCGTGACCATCCTCTACACCGCCCCCACCGCCATCCGCACCTTCATGAAGTGGGGCGTGCAGGAGGTCGAGCGCCACGACGTGTCGTCGCTGCGCCTGCTCGGCTCGGTGGGCGAGCCCATCAACCCCGAGGCGTGGATCTGGTACCACCAGCACATCGGCGGCGGCCGCTGCCCGATCGTGGACACCTGGTGGCAGACCGAGACCGGCGCCATCATGGTCTCACCGCTCCCCGGCGCCACCACCACCAAGCCGGGATCGGCCACGTTCCCGCTGCCGGGCATCGGCGCCGAGGTGGTCGACGAGGGCGGCGCACCCGTGGCCCGGGGCGGCGGCTACCTCACCCTCACCCGCCCGTGGCCCTCCATGCTGCGCGGCATCTGGGGCGACCCGGATCGCTACCGCGACACCTACTGGAGCCACTACGAGGGTCGGTACTTCGCCGGCGACGGCGCCAAGGTCGACGACGACGGCTACCTGTGGGTGCTCGGCCGGGTGGACGACGTGATGAACGTGTCGGGCCACCGCATCTCCACCACCGAGGTGGAGTCCGCCCTCGTCGACAACCCCAAGGTGGCGGAGGCCGCGGTGGTGGGCGCCAAGGACGACCTCACCGGCCAGGCCATCGTGGCCTTCGTGACCCTGCGCGGCACCGAGGAGGCGAGCGAGGCGGTGGGCGAGGAGCTCCGCCAGCACGTGGCCACCAAGATCGGCGCCATCAGCCGCCCGAAGCTGATCGTGTTCACCGACGACCTGCCCAAGACGCGCTCGGGCAAGATCATGCGCCGCCTGCTGCGCGACGTGGCCGAGGGCCGGGAGCTGGGCGACACGACCACCCTCGCCGACCCCGGCGTGGTGGAGGAGATCCGCTCTCGGGCCGCCTCCACGCCGTCCGACGGCTGACCGGGCGGACTTAGATCCGCTTTCGCGCCCGATCGGTACCCTCGTCCGCATCGGCCCGACGTGGAGTCCCGGGCCACCGGAGCACCCCATGAAGAACAACCTGAAGACCGCCGTCATCCTCGCCGCCATCGGCGGGCTCATGATCGTGGTGGGCGGTGCCATCGGCGGCAGCGGCGGCGCAGCGATCGGTTTGGCCATCGGCCTCCTCTTCGTGGGCGGGTCGTACTGGTTCAGCGACAAGCTCGCCATCCGCTCCGCCCGCGCCGTGGAGGTGAGCGAGGCCCAGATGCCCCGCTACCACGCCATCGTGCGAGACCTCTGCCAGCGCGCCGACATGCCCATGCCCCGGCTCTACGTGTCGCCCGATCCCCAGCCCAACGCCTTCGCCACCGGCCGCAACCCGGCCCACGCCGCGGTGTGCGTCAACCAGGGGATCCTCGACATCTTGAGCTGGGAGGAGCTCCAGGGCGTGCTGGCCCACGAGATCAGCCACGTCCGCAACCGCGACATCCTCATCAGCTCGGTGGCGGCCTCGGTGGCCATGGGCATCACGTTCCTGGCCCGGATGGCCATGTGGGGGGCCATGTTCGGCGGCGGTGGCCGGGACCGCAACGACAACGTGCTCGGCACGCTCGCCCTGGCCATCCTGGCGCCGGTGGCGGCCATGTTCTTGCAGGCCGCCCTCAGCCGCAGCCGCGAGTACGAGGCCGACCGCCGCGGCGCCAAGCTGCTCGGCACGGGCGAGCCCCTCGCCCGGGCCCTCGAGAAGCTCGACCGAGGCGTGCGCATGGTGCCCCCGTCGGTCGACCCCGCGCAGGCCAGCGCCTACATCGCCAACCCGTTCTCGGGCCACAAGGGTGCCTTCAGCATGAGCACCCACCCGCCCATGGAGGATCGCATCGCCCGGCTCCGCTCGGGCGAGTGGCAGCGCTGACGCTGCCCGAGGTCCGGGGCCGTCGGCATCCCGCCGCCGACCGGTCCCGTCGAGACGGCGCCCCGCTCCCCACCGGGCGGGGCGTCGTCGTCGCGCCCGGGATCAGTCCCGGAAGTTGTTGAACTGCAGCGGCACGCCGAAGTCCTCCGCCTTCAGGGCGGCGATCACCGCTTGGAGGTCGTCGCGCTTCTTGCCGTTGACCCGCAGCGAGTCGCCCTGGGCCTGGGACTGGATGCCCTTCAGGCCCAGGTTCTTGATGAACTTGTTGAGCTCGCGCGCCTTGTCCGAGGAGATGCCGGCCTGGAGGGCGGCCACCTGGCGCACCGTCATCCCCGATGCCTCCTCGACCTTGCCGTAGTCGAGGACCTTGAGCGACACCTTGCGCTTGACCAGCTTCTCCTCGAGCAGCGTGCGCAGGGCGATGAGTCGGTCCTCCGACGACGTGGCCATCTTGATCTCGGCGTCACCGAGGTCGAGCGTCGTGTTGGTGCCCTTGAAGTCGTACCGCGTGCCGAGCTCGCGGTACGCCTGGTCCACGGCGTTGCGGACCTCCTGCATGTCGACCTCGGACACCACATCGAAGCTGGCCATGTCCGGAGCGTACCGCCGGGCCCGCGCCCGGTTCCGGTTCGGGCCGGGCGGCGCCGTTCGCTAGAGTCTCTGCGTCCTGGGTCGATGCCCGAGTGGCCAAAGGGAACGGGCTGTAAACCCGTCGGCTTATGCCTACGTTGGTTCAAATCCAACTCGGCCCACACTGACCAGAGCCCCGGCCTCGTCGCCGGGGCTCGGTCGCGTCAGGGGTCCGGCGGTGGCTCGTCGGGGCCCTGGTCCAGGCGGAACGGCGGGTAGCGATCGGTGAGCAGGGCCGCGTAGGCCACCACCCGGAACACCCAGCGGTTCAGCCCCACCACCAGGTCGAACAGCGTCCGGGGGTAGCGCGCCGTGAACAGCAGGACCACCATGGCCACCACCACGAGCCACGGCAGCAGGCCGATCACCGACACGCTGACCGACTCTCCGGTGGACGCCCACGCCGTGCGCGAGGCACCGAGCAGGATCCCCACCACGATGTAGTGGGGGATCGCGAGCAGCCACCACTTGACCAGCACGAGGCCCCGGTGCAGCTCGTCGGGATAGGCCAGGTCGAGCGTGGCCGGGTAGTCCTCCACCGGCGCCAGGGTGAAGGGCGGGTAGCGATCGGTGCCGTTGGCGCCGTAGGCGTAGAAGGCCACGCGCCAGCTCCACCGGAGCACGCCGACGTTGAAGTCGAAGATGCCCCGCGGGTAGCGGCCGGTGAACAGGATGGCGACGCCGGCCACCACGGTGAGCACCGAGAACGCGAGCCAGAGGAAGGCCAGGACCACGAGGTGGGGGATGACGAGGACCCACTTCACGAGCCACAGCCACCGGCCGAGCTCCGGATCGAGGTGACCCGCGAGCCGGACCGGCGACGCGCCCACCTCCTCGTCCGCCACCGCCGGAGTCGGACCGCCGTGGCGGCCGAGGCCGACCACGCCCACCACGAGGAGCGCCGCGCCGGCGATCACGAGGACGGCGCCGCCCACCAGGAGCCCGATGCCGACCGGCCCCACCCAGCTGGCCTTCACCCCCACCGTGGCGTCGACCGCCACCCCGCCGGCGCCGTCGGCGTTCATCACCACGAGGGTCCAGGTGCCCGACTCGAGGGGCCAGCGGATCGTCTGGGCGCCGGCGCCCTCCGCGCTGGCGACCCAGAACCCCTGGTCGCCCGGCGGCTCAGCGGCCTCGCCGCGCCCCGTGTAGCGGTAGGCGACGCGGAAGGGGTCGGTCGAGATGTCGTCGATCTGGGCCCGCCCGACCCCGGCGAGGTAGTCGTCGACCCGGTCGCTCGGGCCGATGCCCACGAACACGGGCTGCTCGCGCTCGCCGGCCACCTGGACGCGGATGGTGGCGAGGTCGCCGATGTCGGTGCCGCGGGGTTCGTCGAACCCGAGATCGAGCTCCTCGGTGGTGATGGCGCTGCGGAGCGTCTCGAAGTGGTGCTGGTCGCTGGTGAAGTAGCCGTCGTCGTCCCGCTGGGTCGCGTGCGCCCAGGTGAGGGCCGCGCCGGCGCCCAGCACGCCGATGGAGGTCAGCAGGAGCAGGCCGCCGACCACCACGGCGACGATCGAGCCGACGGGGTGGCGCCGGCCCGGAGGCGGAGCCGGGGCGAGGGCGTCGGAGCTGGACATCGGCCTTCCTCCCGCGTCGTGGAACCCGACCGCAGCCCCGATGGTGCTCCCCGAGGGCCCGTTCGCCAAGGGGCGAAGGTCCCGGCGGGACCGTCGACCCGGGGGCTCAGCCCACCACCACGAGCTCGTGGGCGGCTCGGGACGCGGCCAGGTACACCTGGGCCGGGTCCATGCCGGTGGCGTCCACCACGACGGCGTCGTACTCCACGCCCTTGTGGCTCCAGGTGTCGTGGGCGCCGATCACGGCCACGTTCGGCCAGCGGGCGCGCAGGTGGTCGGCCGCCTCCTCCGGGTCGGCGGCCGCCGGCAGCTCGCGCACGCCCACCCCGGTGGGACGGATGCCCACCAGCTCGACGGCGTCGATGCCGTGGTCGGCCGCCAGGCCGTTGAGCCACGCCGCGATCTCGGCCGACATCCGATAGGCGGTGGCCATCTCCACCGGCTCCACCCCGAGGTGGCGACCGATGGCGCGCAACCCGAGCCCGAGCGGGTTGGAGCGCTGGGCGTCGTCGCCCACCAGGCTCAGCCCGGCCGAGCGGCGCTGCACGGCGCGCAGCTGCAGCAGCGTGAGGTCCTGGGCCTCGTCGACGATCACGTGGCCGTAGGTGGCGGGCACGCCCTCGAAGCGCGCTCGCACCTCGTCGGCCAGGGCGCCGTCGCCCTCCACGCCCAGCCACGCGTCGACCAACGCCGGCTCGGCGCCGAGGCCGGCCAGCACGGATCGGCTGCGCAGCTTGCGGAGGGCCTGGGCGGCGGTGACGGAGGGCCACACCCCGATCGCCGCCCGGCTCAGGTCGCCGTGGCGCAGGCCGTGGCGATCGGCCAGGTACGCCACGAACGACCGGCGGCGATCCCGGAAGGGGAGGGCCCGGCCCGAGATCAGCGCCACCGCCTCGGCCACCTCGGGCTCGCGGATCCGGGTGAGGCCGACCTTGATCTCGGCCGGCGCGACCAGCTGCTCCTCGAACCGGTCGAGCAGGTCCAGCCACCGCTCGTCGCTGCCCGCCGCGTTCGACGGGCCGAGCAGCCGATCGAAGGTGGTCTGGGCGATCCGGGCTTCGCCCAGGGTGGGCAGCACGGCGGCCACGAATCGCAGGAAGCGGTCGCTCGGGCCCACCACCAGGATGCGCCCGGCGGTGAGGCGGGTGTCGTTGTAGACGAGCCAGGCGGCGCGGTGCAGGCCGACGACCGTCTTGCCGGTGCCCGGTCCGCCGCGCAGCACCAGCCGCGCGGTGGGGGCGAGGCGGACGAGGGCGTCCTGCTCGGACTGGAGCGTGGCCACCGCCGTGCGCATCTCGGTGCCGCGGCTGCGGGCCAGCTCGCCGAGCAGCGGCGACGAGCCCGCCACCTCGCCCGACTCGAAGTCCTCCACGAACAGGTCGGCGATCGAACCCACGTAGGTGACGCGGCGCGCGAGCCCGAGCGGGTCGTCGAACCCGGCCCGGTAGAAGCCGCCGGCGAACGGGGCTCGCCAATCCACCACCAGCTGCTCCCCGCCCTGGTCGATCCCGTAGAGGCCCACCCGCCAGGGCTGGTCGTCGTCGATGCGGCCGAAGACCACCAGCTCCTGCTGGAACCGGGCGATGGTGCCCCGGACCACCGCATCGATGTACTCGTCGGCGAGGGCGTCGGCTCCGCCCCCGGAGATCGTGGCCAGGCTGGCGAGCTTCTCCTCCACGGCCGTGCGGGCGCGCGCGAGCGCGGCGCGCTCGGTGGAGAGGTCGACCGGAGGGGACGAGGACACGCGGTGCTCCCGGCAGGCGTGGCGGCTGAGGGGGGGAGCTGACGCTAGCGCCGGGGGCGGCGCCGTGCCCGGGGAGGCCGGGGGCTCAGACGGCCAGGCCGCTGGCCCCGGTGTCGTGGCGGACCTCCATGTGGGGCTCCACCAGTGCGACCTCGCCGGTGAGCGCCTCGAGCCGGGCCCAGCTCGCCACGTCCTCCTGGTCGGTGAGCAGGATCACCTGCGGCGATCCGGCCGCCCGGCTCAGCACCTCGAGCAGCGCCAGCTTGGTGGCCGAGGGCACGTCCACGAAGGGGTCGTCGAGGATCAGCGGGAAGCTCTCGCCGTCGGTGCCGAGGTTCCGGAGCCGCCCCAGGTGGGCCAGCACGGCCTGCGCGGTGTCGGCGGCATCCTCGTCCAGCTCCGGCGCGGTGGACGACACGGTGTCCAGGGAGCGGAGCTGGCGGCGCAGCCGGGCGGTGGTCTCGATCTCCTCGTGGTGGGCCATCGCCCAGTCGACGCTGACGTCGCCCGCCAGGCGGGTCCAGCGCACGGCGGCGGCGCGGTGGTCCTCGGCCACGGCCAGCAGGCGCCGTCGCTGCTCGGAGCCGGTGAACATGCCGTCCACGCGCTTCACCACGAACCCGAGGTAGGACGCCGCGCCCACCTCGGCCAGCGCAGCGTCCTCCAAGCGCTGGGCCGCCTCGACCCGAGCGCGGAAGACGAAGGTGACCAGCACGCCGAGGATGCCCACCGCCAGGACGCCCAGGGCGAACGCCGGTTGGACCAGCGTGAGGACCACGGCGGCGGCGAGCAGCACGATCGATGCCTCGAACGCTCGGTGGCGCAGGAGCCGGAAGCGCTCGAGGGCGGTCTCGAGCGTCTGGTGGCGCTGCTCCACGCGGGCCACCGCCTCGGGGTCCTCCCCGGCCCGATCGATGCCGTCGTTGAGGGCCCGAAGCTCGTCGTCGGTCACCCGCACGGTGGCCGCCGCCGACCACAGCTCGGTCTGGTCGATCTCGGCCAGCCGGTTGACGATCTCGTCGTGGTGGGTGGCGGCGTCGAGGCGGTCCCGGTCGAGGTGCAGCAGCTCCCGGGCCCGCCGGGGCTCGATGCCGTGGTGCGACAGCAGGTCGATGCGGCCATCCGCGGTCCGGTAGTCCTCGCTGATGTCGGCGCCGTGGTCGACCTCGATGACGCGGTGCGAGCCGTTGCGGGGTCGGAACACCGCAAGGTGGCGGCCGTCGTCGTCGGCGAGCTCCAGGTGGACCCCGGACCGGTTGCTGCCGAGGGCCCCGATCAGCTCCTCGGTGAGGCCGGCGCGCACGCGCTCGTCGACGCCCGCGACCACGGTCAGGGAGGGGTGGAGGGTCAGCGAGACCGTGCTCCGGTCGGCTTCGATGACGAGACGGGTGAACCGCACGCCTTCCACATCGGCACCCCGGCCGGGGAGTTGAGCGCCATCTGGGCCGAACGACCCACAGCGTGCCCACCTCGGTGGCCGACGGGCCGATCGGGGCGCTCGCCACGGCCGGTTCGGCTTTCGTGCCGGCGGGGGCCCCTCGCTATGATGGCCGACCGGTCCCGCCGCCCTCCGGGCGGTGGTCGCCTCGCCTCCTTAGCTCAGTCGGCAGAGCGCTTCCATGGTAAGGAAGAGGTCGTGGGTTCGATTCCCACAGGAGGCTCGCACAGCCAGATCCTGGCGGCGTAGCTCAGTTGGTCAGAGCACTCGGCTCATAATCGAGTTGTCACCGGTTCGAACCCGGTCGCCGCTACCAACGGTCCCGGCGCCCCACCCATCGGGGTGGGGCGTTCGCACGTCCCCCGTCCAACCCATCCCCACCACCACCGCAAGGAGCCAGCCATGGGCAAGGAGAAGTTCGAGCGGAACAAGCCGCACCTGAACATCGGCACGATGGGTCACATCGACCATGGCAAGACGACGTTGACTGCGGCGATCACGAAGACGTTGCATGATGCGGATCCGTCGACGGCGTTCACGCCGTTCGACATGATCGACAAGGCGCCGGAGGAGCGGCAGCGGGGTATCACGATCAACATCTCGCATGTGGAGTATGAGACGGCGAATCGTCACTATGCGCATGTGGATATGCCGGGTCACGCGGATTACATCAAGAACATGATCACGGGTGCGGCGCAGGTGGATGGGGCGATCCTGGTGGTGGCGGCCACGGATGGTCCGATGCCGCAGACGCGTGAGCATGTGCTCCTTGCTCGGCAGGTGGGGGTGCCGTCGATCGTGGTCGCGTTGAACAAGTGCGACATGGTCGATGATGAGGAGCTCTTGGAGTTGGTGGAGATGGAGGTGCGGGAGCTGCTCACCGAGTACGAGTTCCCTGGTGATGACACGCCGGTGGTTCGGGTGTCGGCGTTGAAGGCGCTCGAGGGTGATGCGGATGCGGCGGCGCAGGTGTTGGCGTTGATGGAGGCGGTGGATGCGTTCGTGCCGGAGCCGGTGCGTGACATCGACAAGCCGTTCTTGATGCCGATCGAGGATGTGTTCTCGATCACGGGTCGGGGGACGGTGGTGACCGGCAAGGTGGAGCAGGGTGCGGTGCACACCGGTGACGAGGTGGAGATCGTGGGGATCCGCCCGACGCAGAAGACGACGTGCACGGGTGTGGAGATGTTCCGCAAGCTGCTCGATGAGGGTCAGGCCGGTGACAACATCGGTGCGTTGCTGCGGGGCACGAAGAAGGAGGAGGTGGAGCGGGGTCAGGTGTTGTGCAAGCCGGGGTCGATCACGCCGCACACCCACTTCGAGGGTGAGGTGTATGTGTTGACCAAGGAGGAGGGTGGCCGGCACAAGCCGTTCTTCGGGAACTATCGGCCGCAGTTCTTCTTCCGGACCACCGATGTGACGGGGACGATCTCGTTGCCGGAGGGCACCGAGATGTGCATGCCGGGTGACAACACGCAGATGACGGTGGAGTTGATCAACCCGATCGCGATGGATGAGGGGCTTCGGTTCGCGATTCGTGAGGGTGGCCGCACGGTGGGTGCGGGTCGTGTGACGAAGATCTTGAAGTAGATGGCTGAGAAGCAGAAGATCCGGATCCGTCTCAAGGCCTATGACCATGAGGTGATCGATCAGTCCACGAAGAAGATCGTGGAGACGGTGGTGCGCACGCAGGCCACGGTGCGGGGGCCGATCCCGTTGCCGACCGAGAAGCACCGGTACACGGTGATCCGGTCGCCGCACAAGTACAAGGACTCGCGTGAGCACTTCGAGATGCGGGTGCACAAGCGCTTGTTGGACATCTTGGAGCCCACGGCGAAGACGGTGGACTCGTTGCAGCGCCTCGATCTGCCTGCTGGGGTCGACATCGAGATCAAGATCCAGCAGATCTGACCCGACGGCCCGCGTTGCGGGCACCAGGTGACTCGAGTGGAGGGGCGTCCCGATCGGGGCGCCCCTCCGCCGCGTCCCGGCCCCGACCGCAGCCGATCAGGCGAGGGGGCCGAGCACGGCGGCGAGCCACGCCGGCCCCACCACGGCCGGCGCATGGCGGGCGGCCACCTCGAACCGCAGGGCCTCGCCGCGCGCCGCGGCGTCGTCGGGGGCGTCGAGCGCCTCGGCCACCGCCTCCGCCAGCGCGACGAGGTCGTGGCCGGGCACCACCCAGCCGCGGCCGTGGCCGAGCAGCTCGGGGAGGCCTCCGGTGGCGGCCGCCACCACGGGCAGGCCCCGGGCCCCCGCCTCGAGCACCACCAGCGGGAACGGGTCCTCGCGGCTCGGCACCAGGAGCACCGTGCCGGGCCCTGCGGCCTGCCACGGCGTCGAGGTGCTGGGATGGAACGCCAACGGCAGCGAGGAGCCCACCGCGAAGCGCTCCGCCGGCGCCGGCTCGCCGCCCACCCAGGAGCACCGCACCTCGGGGTGGGTGCGTCGGAGCTCGTGGGCCACGGCCAGCGCGCGGTCGGTCCCCTTGCGCCACCCGGGCGCGCCGATGCTCACCACGGCCGGCCGCCGGGGGCTCGCCGGCCCGGCCGCGGCCACCGGCGCATCGTCGGCGGCCACGGTGGCCACCGACACCGAGGCCGGTCGGGCGCCGGCGGCCACGGCGAGGTCGGCCACCGGGGTGCACACCGCGAGCACCGCATCGGCGGTGCCCAGGAAGTCGGCCCGCCGGTCGGCGGGGATGCAGCGCGCCAGCGCCTCGTCGAGCTCGTGGAGGTGCACCACCAGGCGGTGGCCCGGGGGGAGCCGGTCGGCGAGGTCGGCGTGGATGCGCCAGGCGCCGGCGCCGTGCACGAGCACCACGTCAGGTGCGGGCAGCCGTCGGGTCCGCGTGCGCCAGGCCAGCGCCCGCACCCGGTCGGCGGCGCCGGGCCGACCGGACTGGGCGGCGGCGGCGGCCACCGTGGTGGCGGCGCTGCGCCGATGCGCCGGTTCGAGGACGGTGACCGAGGCGGTGGCGGCGGCCAGGTCCGCCCGCAGCGGACCGTCGCGCCCGGCCAGCACGTGGAGCTGCACCGGCGTCGCGCCGGCGTCGGTGCGGGTGTGCGCGTGCCACCTGGCCATCCGCGCGAGGGCCACTGGCACGCCGGTGCGGCCGAGGTCGCCAACCAGCACCCACACCACCGTGGGCCCGCTCATGGACCCGCCTCCGTGCACGCCGCCCACACGAACGGGGCCTGCTGGTCGGCCACGAGCACCTCGGTGGCCCGCTGCAGGGCCCGACCGGCGTCGGCGCGGGCGGCCTCGTCGGCCAGCAGGTCCTCGACGCGACGCACCAGCCCCACGAGGTCGCCGGGCTCGGCCACGAGGTGGGCGAGGCCGGCGGCTCGGAGCAGGTCGGCGGCGCCGCCGGTGTCCCACGTGACCACCGGGACGGCGCGCTGGCCCGCCTCCACCACCACCAGGGGGTAGGGGTCCTCGCGGGCCGGGTGCAGCAGCAGGCCGTGCCGGGGCCACCAGGGTCCGAGGTCGTCGACCTCGGCCACCAGCTGCACCCGGTCGTCGATGCCCACCCGTCGCAGGTCGGCGCCGGCCTCGCGCACCGCCAGGGCCTCGGGCGAGCCGCCCACCCAGGCCGCCGGAGGGACCTCGCCCCGGGTGGCGAGGTCGGACAGGCACGCCACGAAGGCATCGATGCCCTTGCGCGGGGCGCCGGCGCCGGCCCCGAGGACCCGCACGCCGCGGTCGGGTGCGCCCGGCACCGGCTCGGGTCGTCGATCGGTGAACTCCGGCACCGTGACCACGCGCGCCGGCGACAAGCCCCAGCGGCTCACCAGCATCTCGGCCACCCGGGGGCCGGCCGCCACCCAGCGGTGGACCCGGGGGAGCAGCTGGTGGCGCCGTCGCGCCGGGAGGACGCGCTCGGCCACGCCGTCGAGCTCGTGGACCCAGCAGACGAGCCGGGGGGCGTCGAGGGCGGCGGCGGGGGCGAGCGCCGCCAGGGTGTTGGCCACCACCACCTGCGGATCGGCGCCGGCGGGGCGGGGGCGTCGGGCCCGCACGCCGGGCACGGCCCGGGCCAGGGCGTCCACGGCCCAGGGGCGGGGCGCCGCCACGGTGGTGGGCGCGGCGCGTCGGTAGTGGGGCTCGAGGGGCCCCGGCCCGAGTAGCGCCACACCCACGTCGGCCGTGCCCTGCGTGGCCAGCCAGCGCACGAAGGCCAGGCCCACCACGGGCGCGCCGGTGCGGCTGGCGTCGTGGCCGACGAAGAGCACCCGTGGCCGCGGTCCCCCCACGGCAGGCATCCTGCCACCCCCTCCGAGGCCGGGCTGCCGGAGTGCGCGGGTTCCGGACTCGCGGCCCCGCGGCACTAGATTGGACCGCCGAGGGAGGACCGGATGCAGGCTGCAGCACCCGACGCGTCGGGGGGAACCGCACGCGTGGCCGTGATCGGCTGCGGTGCATGGGGCCGCAACCTCGTGCGCACCCACGCCGGGCTCGGCTCGCTCGCCGCCGTGGTCGACGCCGACCCCGACGCGGCGGCCGCCCAGGGCGCCCAGCACGGCGTGCCGGCCCGTTCGGTGGCCGAGGTGCTGGCCGACCCCGACATCGACGCGGTGGTCATCGCCGCCCCGGCCGCCGACCACGCCGGCCTCGCCCGGCAGGCGATCGCCGCCGGCAAGCACCTGTTCGTGGAGAAGCCGCTGGCCCTCACCGTCGACGACGCGGAGGCGGTGGTGCGCGAGGCGGCCGACGCCGGCCGCGTGCTCATGGTGGGGCACCTGCTCCAGTACCACCCGGCCTTCCTGGCCCTGCGGGACCTCGTGGTGGGCGGGCGCCTCGGCGAGCTCCGCTACCTCTACTCCAACCGGCTGAACCTCGGGCGCATCCGCCAGGAGGAGAACTCGCTCTGGAGCTTCGCCCCGCACGACCTGTCGATGCTGCTGGCACTCGTGGGGGAGGAGCCCCACGAGGTCACCGCCACCGGCGGGAGCTTCCTCAGCCCCCACATCGCCGACGTCACCACCACGCACCTGGCGTTCCCGAGCGGGCCGCAGGCCCACGTGTTCGTGTCGTGGCTGCACCCGTTCAAGGAGCAACGGCTGGTGGTGGTGGGTGCCGACGCGATGGCCGTGTTCGACGACACCAAGGACTGGGACGAGAAGCTCGTGGTGTTCGACCACGGGGTGAGCTGGACCGGCGGCGTGCCCACCGCCGACCGAGCCGATCCCACGCCGGTGCCCCTGCCGCCCACCGAGCCCCTCCGCCTCGAGTGCCAGCACTTCCTCGACTGCGTCGCCACCGGCTCCGCGCCCCGAACCGACGGCGTGGAGGGCCTCCGAGTGCTGCGCGTGCTCGCCCGCGCCCAGGAGGCGCTCGAGCTCTCGGGCCCGGCCGCCCCCTCGGCCCCCGCCACCGGATCGGGCTCGGAGCCCGCTCCCGCATCGCCGCACCCGGGTGTGCACGCCTCCGCGGTGGTGGACCCCGGCGTGGTGATCGGCGCCGGCACGAAGGTCTGGCACTTCTCGCACCTGCTCACGGGCACCACGATCGGCGCCGACTGCACCCTCGGGCAGAACGTGGTGGTGGGTCCCGACGTGGTGGTGGGCGACCGCTGCCGCATCCAGAACAACGTGAGCGTGTACGCCGGCGTCACCTTGGAGGACGGCGTGTTCTGCGGGCCGTCGTGCGTGTTCACCAACGTGTACAACCCGCGCGCCGAGGTGTCCCGCAAGGACGAGTTCCGCACCACCGTGGTCCGCCGTGGCGCCACCATCGGCGCCAACGCCACCATCGTGTGCGGCAACGAGATCGGCGAGTACGCGTTCATCGGCGCGGGCGCCGTGGTGAACCGCGCCGTGCCGGCCCACGCCCTGGTGGTGGGCACCCCGGCTCGTCAGATCGGCTGGATGAGCCACGACGGCGAGCGCCTCGACGACGACCTGGTCTGCCCGCGCAGCGGTCGTCGCTACGCCGAGCGCGACGGCATCCTGGTGGAGCTCATCGACCCCGAGACCCGAGGGAGCTGACCCACCGTGCAGTTCATCGACCTGGCCGCCCAGCAGGAGCGCATCCGCCCGGAGGTGGACGCCGCGCTGGCGCGGGTGCTCGACCACGGGCGCTACATCATGGGTCCCGAGGTGGCCGAGCTCGAGGGCGCCCTGGCCGAGTTCGTGGGGGCCGGCGAGGTCGTGTCCTGCGCCAGCGGCACCGACGCCCTGGTGATGGCCCTGCTCGTGCGCGGCGCCGGCCCCGGGCGCGCGGTGTTCGTGCCGTCGTTCACCTTCGCCGCAACCGCCGAGGCGGTGGCGCTCCTCGGCGCCACGCCGGTGTTCGTCGACATCGATCCGGTCACCTACAACCTCGATCCCGCCAGCCTCGACGCGGCCGTGCGCGGCCTGCCCGACGGGCTGACCGCCGCCGGTGTGATCCCGGTGGACCTCTTCGGCCTGCCCGCGGACTACGCGGCCCTGGGCGCGGTGGCCGAGCAGCACGGCCTCTGGGTGGTGGCCGATGCGGCCCAGGGGGTCTGGGCCGCGGTCGATGGGGTCCGCGTCGGGTCCTTCGCCCCGCTCACCACCACCTCGTTCTTCCCGGCCAAGCCGCTCGGCTGCTACGGCGACGGCGGCGCGGTGGTGGCGCTCGACCCCGACGACGCCGCCGTGCTGCGGTCGGTGCGGGTGCACGGCTCGGGGTCGGACAAGTACGACAACGTGCGGCTCGGCATCAACGGCCGGCTCGACACCCTGCAGGCCGCGGTACTGCTGCAGAAGCTGGCGATCTTCGCCGACGAGCTCGACCGCCGGGACCTGGTGGCCCGCCGCTACACCGATGGCCTGGCCGACCTCGCCACCACCCCCGTGGTGCCCGACGGCGTCCGGTCGGCGTGGGCGCAGTACACGATCCGGGTGCCCGAGCGCGATGGCGTGGCCAAGGCGCTGGCCGACGCCGGCGTGCCCACCGCCGTGTACTACCCCCTCCCGTTGCATCGCCAGCAGGCCTACGCCGGCTACCCGGTGGGCGCCGGCGGGATGGCCGAGAGCGATCGGGCGGCCGACGAGGTGCTCAGCCTCCCCATGCACCCGTACCTCGACGGCGACGACCAGGGCGTGGTGATCGACGTCCTGCGATCGTGCCTCGGAGAGGCCGGCCGACCGTGAGCCTGGCCCAGCCCGAGCCCGTGGAGGTGGCCGCGCCCATCGCGTTCGCGGTGCCGTTCATCGACGACACCGACGTCGAGGCCGTGGGCCGGGTGCTGCGCACCGGCTGGCTGAGCACCGGCTCGGAGTGCGAGCAGCTCGAGCAGGAGCTGGCCGAGCTGGTCGGCGCCCCGCACGTGGTGGCGGTGTCGTCGTGCACCGCGGCCCTCGAGATCGCGCTCGACAGCCTGCACCTGGAGCCCGGGAGCCGGGTCGGCGTGCCCACGTGGACCTTCGCCGCGAGCGCGTCGGCGGTGGTCCACGCCGGCGGCACCCCCGTCCTGCTCGACGTCGATCCCGACACGCTCAACGTGGCGCCGTCGGCGGTTGCCGCCGCCCTCGACGAGGGGCTCGACGGCCTGGTGGTGGTGCACTTCGCCGGCACGCCCGTGGCGCGCGAGGTGTTCGACCTCGCCGAGGCCGCCGGGGTGGCGGTGGTGGAGGACGCCGCCCACGCCCTGGGCAGCGAGGACGACCGCGGGCCCATCTCCGGTCGGGGCACCGTGGGGGCCGCGTACTCGTTCTACGCCACGAAGAACCTCACCTCGGGCGAGGGCGGGGCGCTGGCCACCCACGACCCCGAGGTGGCGGCGTTCGCCCGCACCCACCGCCTGCACGGCATGTCGAAGGACGCGTGGCGGCGCTACCGCGTGGGGGCCGACCCCACCTACGACGTCACCGAGCCGGGCCTCAAGGCGAACCTCCCCGACGTGCTGGCCGCGCTCGCCCGCACCCAGCTGGCCAAGTTCCCGGCCATGCAGGAGCGCCGTCGGCAGGTGGTCTGCCGCTACCACGAACGGCTCGCCGCGATCGACGGCGTGCGGCTGGTGCCGGGCACCCCCGACCCGCGCTCGGCAGACCACCTGGCCGTGGTGGTGCTGCCCGAGGGGGTGGACCGCCAGCGCGTGATCGAGGCGTTCGGGGCCGCCCAGATCGGCACCAGCGTGCACTTCCGACCGCTGCACCGCTTCACCTGGTTCGCGGCCAACGCGCCGGTGGGCCCCGCGGGCACCCCGGTGGCCGACGCCCTGGCCGATCGCGTGATCAGCCTTCCGCTCCACCCGGCGCTGCGCGACGCCGACGTGGATCGCGTGGTCGAGGTGCTCGCCGAGTCCCTGGCGTGAACGGCCCCGCCACCGGGGGCCGGGGACCCTCGGGATGGCTCCGCGTCCGCACGGCGGTGGTCGATCGGCTCGTGGCCCTGGTGCTGCTCCCGGTGCTGGGTCCGGTGGTGGGCTACCTGATGTGGCGGATCCGCCGCGAGGACGGCCCGCCGTCGGTGATCGGCCTGCCCCGAGCCGGCGCCGACGGCGTGGAGTTCCCGATGTGGAAGCTGCGCACCATGCGGGTCGCCGGCGCCGACGGATCGGCCGGCGGGGCGGTCATCACCTCCGCGGACGACCAGCGCATCACCCCCCTCGGCGCCCGCCTGCGCCGCCATCGCCTCGACGAGCTGCCCCAGGTGCTCAACGTGCTCCGCGGCCACATGGGCCTGCTCGGCTCCAGGCCCGAGACGCCGAGCCTCGTGGACCTCGACGACCCGACGTGGCGAGCCGTCCTCGCCGTGCGCCCCGGGGTCACCGGCCCCACCCAGCTCGTGGCCGAGCGCTGGGAGGCGGCGGTGCTCGAGGAGGGTGGCCACGTCGACCGGTACCGCCTCGAGGTGCTGCCGGTGAAGCTGGCGGTCGATCGCTGGTACGTGGAGCGGGCCACCCCGTGGATCGACGCCGTGGTGGCGTGGTCGATGGTGCAGCGGTTCGTGCTGGGCCGGAGCGAGACGGCGGTGGAGCGCCTGGTGCGGGCCCAGGTGCCCGAGGCGGGCGTGGTGCCCCGGGAGGCGGTGGGCCGTGGTTGACGCCGGCGCGTCGGGGGCTGGGTCGGAGCGCCTGCGGATCGCCATGGTGGCCCTGAACTACGCCCCGTCGGTGGGTGGCGCCCAGGAGCACGTGCGCCGGGTGGCCGAGGGCCTGGCGGCGCGGGGACACGCCGTGGAGGTGATCACCACCGACGCCCTGCGCTCGCCCTCGGGGGCCGACCCCGGCCGCATCGACCCCCTCCACGACCGGCTGGCCGACGTGACCGTGCAGCGCCACCGGGTCTCGGCGTGGCTGCGACGGGTCCAGCGAGCCGTCCGCTGGGTCTCGGTGCAGCTGCCGGGTCGCCCGCCCGATGTGGCCGACGTGGTGCTCCACCCGCTGCTGGCCGGTCCGTACGCCCCGAGCATGGCCGGCGCGGTCCGGTCGGCCCGGCGCCGCTGCGACGTGGTGCTGGCGTGGTCGGCGCCGTTCCTCACCCTGGTGGGCCCGCTGCGGCGCCGCCGGGCCGCCGCCGCGGTGGTCGCCGTGCCCCTGGTGCACGCGCAGCGCCGCGGTCCCCACCGCGTGGTGGCGCGGGCGCTGCGCCGCGCCGACGGGGTGGTGGCGTCCACGTCCTACGAGCGCGACCTCCAATTGGCCATGGGCGTGGAGCTCGCCCGCACCGTGGTGCTGCCGCCCGGGACCGACCTGGACCGCTTCCCCGACGTCGACCCGGCGGTGGCGCGGGCGCGGCTCGGCCTCCCCGAGCGGCCCACGGTCGGCTACGTGGGTCGCCTCGCCGCCTACAAGGGCGTGGACACCCTGCTCGACGCCGCACCGCAGCTCTGGGCCTCCCATCCCGAGCTCACGGTGCTGGTGGCCGGCTCCACCACCGGGTGGGTGGGGCACCGGCGCGCCGCCGACCAGCTCGGCGACGACCGGGTGGCCATCCGGGAGGACGTGTCCCCCGAGGAGGTCGCGCTGGCCCTGTCGGCCTGCGACGTGGTGGCCCTGCCATCCCGGGACGAATCGTTCGGGCTGGTGATCGCCGAGGCCTGGGCGGCCCGCCGTGCCGTGGTCGCCGCCGACATCCCCGTGGTGCACGACGTGGTGCGGCCCGGCATCGACGCCGTGCTGGTGCCACCGGGCGATCAGGGCGCGCTGGCCGTCGCCGTGGCCGGCCTGCTCGAGGACCCCGAGCGGCGCCACGCGCTGGCGGCGGCGGGCCGTCGACGGGTGGAGGACGACCTGCAGTGGCCGGCCATCATCGACGGCTGGGAGCGCTTCCTCGGCGATCGCCGCGCCCAGCACCTGCGAGCGGGAGCGGCCTGACGTGTGCGGGATCGTGGGCATGCTCGTGCGAGACGGCCTCGGCGACGACGACCGGGCCGAGGTGGCGGCGCTCACCGAGCTCATGGTCCGGCGCGGGCCCGACGACGATGGAGCGTGGGACGACGGCGTCGCCTGCGCCCTCGGCTTCCGACGCCTCTCCATCATCGACCTGAGCCCGGGCGGGCACCAGCCGATGGCCTCCGCCGACGGCGAGCACGTGGTGGTGTTCAACGGCGAGCTCTACAACTACCGGGAGCTGCGCCGGGAGCTCGAGGGCGCCGGGCGGCGGTTCCGCTCCACGTCGGACACCGAGGTGGTCCTCCAGTCGCTCGAGCACTGGGGGATCGACGCCCTCGCCCGCTTCAACGGCATGTTCGCCCTCGGCTGGTACCGGCGCGGGCCGCAGGCCCTCGTGCTGGCCCGGGACCCGATCGGCATCAAGCCCCTCGCCTGGTGGTGGTCGCCCGAGGCGTTCGTGTTCGGGTCGCAGTACGACCAGGTGATCCGGCACCGCCGCTGCGACCGGAGCCGAGTCGACCCGGAGGTCCTCGGCCTCTACCTGCGGCTCGGGTTCGTGCCCGCGCCCTACGGCGTGATCGAGGGCACCGGGCAGGTGGAGCCCGGCCAGTGGCTGGAGGTCCGGCCCGGCGAGCGGCCGCGCACCGGCTGGTTCCGCGGTCCGATCGTGGCCCCGCCCCCCGCCGATCGCCTCACCGGGCGCGACGCCGACGACGCCGTGGCCGAGGTGGTCGAGCGCGCCGTGGCCCGCCAGCTGGTGGCCGACGTCCCGGTCGGGGTCTTCCTGTCGGGGGGCGTCGACTCCCCGCTCGTGGCCGGCGCGATGGCCGAGGCGCTCGCCAGCTCGGTCCCGGCCTTCTCCATCGGCACCGACGACCCGGTCTCGGACGAGTCCGACGCCGCGTCGGTGTACGCCCGGCACTTCGGGGTCGAGCACCACCTCCGCCGCATCGAGGGGGACCAGGCCGTGCACCTCCTCGACGACGTGGCCCGGGCGTACCCAGAGCCCTTCGGGGACTACTCGTCGTTCCCCACGCTGCTGGTCTCGGCGCTGGCGAGCGAGCACGTCACCTGCGTGCTGAGCGGCGACGGCGGCGACGAGCTGTTCTGGGGCTACCCCCGCTTCGCCAAGGTGCGCAACGCCCGCCGCTGGTTCCACCTCCCCCGGACGGTGCGGACCGCCGCGTACGGCGCCACGAAGCCGCTGCCGGTGCACCGGCGCCCGGCCCGGGGGATCCTCTTCGACACCTTGGGCGACTGGTACCTCGACGCCCACTCCGGGATCCGCAGCGCCGACCTGGCTCGCTTCGCCCCCGAGCTCGATCGGCGTCCGGCGTCGTTCGACACCTTCGAGCTGCACGGGGTGCCCTCCGACGACGAGCTCCTGCAGTGGGTGCGCCGCAACGAGCTGGCCTGCCACCTCCCGATGGTCCTGCAGAAGGTCGATCGGGCGAGCATGTACCACGGCCTCGAGGCCCGGGTGCCGCTGCTCGACCTGGAGGTGGTCGACGTGGCCGCTCGCGTCGACCCGTCGGCGGCGCTGCGCGGCCCGCTCGGCAAGGTGGTCCTCCGCCACGCCCTGGCCCGGCGGATCCCGGCCGACAAGATCCCCGTGCCCAAGAAGGGGTTCACCGTGCCCCTCGGCCGGTGGCTGCGCGAGGACCTGCGGCCGGTGGTGGAGGACCGGCTCCTCGGCGACGGCGCGTTCCCCGCCGGCGCCCTCGATCGGGCCGCCCTCCGCAGCTGGTACGAGGAGCACCGCAGCGGCCGGCTCGACCGCACCAAGGGCCTGTGGAACCTGTTGGCGCTCCAGCTGTGGGCCGACACCCACTGCCGGGCCCTGCCGGCCGCGCCCACCGGCGGCGGTGGGCCGCGGTGAGGGTCACGCTGGTCCTGAACCTCCCGCTCAGCGTCACCGAGACGTTCCAGCGGGACCTCGCCGGCGCCCTGGCGTCCGGTGGCCACCAGGTCGTGGTGCACGCCCTGCAGGGGGATCCGCCGCCCGCCGGGTCGCTCCCTCCGGGGGTGGGGTCCTCCTCGGCGTGCCCGAGGGCCACCGACCACGGCGCCGCCCGCCTCGCCGCGCTGCTGCGGTCGCCCCGGCGCCCGCTCGCCCAGATGGCGCGGCGGGCGGTGGATCGCTTCGGTTGGACCGCTCGGGCGGCGCGCGCCGCCGCCCTCGCCGGGCCGATCTGGGCCACCCGCCCCGACGTCGTCCACGCCGGGTTCAGCAGCATCGCCGTGGCCCTGGCCGACGTGTGGGACCTGCTCGACGACGTGGCGCTCGTGGTGAGCTGCCGGGGCACCGACGAGCTGGTGCGCCCGCTGATCGACCCGACCTGGCCCGCCGAGCTCGCCCGGGTGCTCGCCCGAGCCGACGTGGTCCACGTGGTGGCCGACGCCGTGGCCGGCGCGGTGGTGGAGCTGGGTGCCGACCCGGCGCGCGTCCGCGTGGTGCGCCCGGCGGTGGACCTCGCCCGCTGGGCGGGGATGCCCACGCCGCTCGACGGGCCGCCGTGGCGGCTGGCCACGGTCACCCGGTTCGTGCCCGCCAAGGGGGTGGAGGACCTCGTCGCCGCCCTGGCCATCCTTCGCGACGGCGGCGTGGACGCCACCCTGCGGTTGGTGGGCGAGGGACCCCAGGAGGGCGCGCTGCGCCTGCGGGCGCGGCGCGCCGGGCTCGGCGACGCCGTCTCGTTCGTCGGCAGCGGCCCGCCCGCGCTGGTGGCGGCCGAGCTGGCCGCGGCCCACCTGTACGTGTCGCCCAGCCTCTCGGAGGGCATCAGCAACGGGGTGCTGGAGGCGATGGCCAGCGGCGTGGCGGTGGTGAGCACCGACGTGGGGGGCATGGGCGAGGTGATCACCCAGGGGGTGGACGGCTGGCTCGTGCCACCCGGCCGGCCCGACCAGCTCGCCCGAGCGGTGGCCGACGCCGTGGCCGACCCGCCGGCCACGGCCTCCGTGGCCGCCGCCGGGCGGGCGCGGGTGGCGTCGGCGTTCCCCCGGGCGGACCAGGTGTCGGCCTGGCTCGCCGTCTACCGTGACCTCGGCGGCCAGCACACAGCGGCACCCGCACGTGCCGCAGGAGAGGATCGCACCCCATGAGAGGCAGATCACCGCGGTCCGGCTCGTCGCAGCTGTTCGGGCCCAACGGGCTCGCGGCGTCGTACCGCTCGCTGTTCGAGGGCGAGGGCCGCAACATCGTCCTCCAGGCGGTGGTGGCCTTCGTGGGGGGCCTCTGCGAGGCCCTGGTGCTGGTGGTGCTGGCCAAGCTCGCCTTCGCCATCGGGGGCGACGACCAGCAGCTGTCAGGACTCGGCCCGCTGCAGTCGATCGAGCTCTCCGTGGGCACCTACTTCCAGGTGGCTGTGGTGCTCGCCCTGGCCCGAGCCGGCTTCCAGGCGCTGGCCGGCCACCTCACCGCGTCGGTGGTGGCCCGCAGCGTGACGCGGGTGCGCGAGGGGACGTTCCTCGACTACGCCCACGCCTCGTGGGAGGCCCAGGCGGCCTACGAGGAGGCCGCCATCCAGGACCTCCTCACCCGCCACGTGACCCGCGCCACCAGCGTGGTCCAGTCGATCAGCTTGGCCTTCTACATGTTCTTCACCATGGCCGCCCTGCTGGTGTCGGCGGTGGTGATCGACCCCGTGGCCTCGGTGCTGGTGGTCGGCTCGGGCGCCGTGCTCTTCTCCATCCTGCGGCCGCTCAGCAACATCGCCAAGCGCTACGCCCGCCTGCAGCTCGAGGCCGGCCGCCGCTTCGCCGCGTCGTCGCTCGAGGCCATCAGCCTGAGCCTGGAGATCCGGGCCTTCGGCGTGAACGAGGAGGTGGCCCGGCGGCTGGCCGAGGACACCGAGGCCGAGGTGCGGCCCATCTACGTCAGCCAGTTCCTGCAGCGCATCGTGCTGGCCGTGTACCAGCTGTTCGCGGTCACGATCCTGCTGGTGGGCCTGTACGCGGTCTACGAGTTCCTCGACCGGCCGCTCGCGTCGCTCGGCGCGATCGTGATCATCCTGGTCCGGTCCCTCAACATCGCCAGCAACGTCCAGGGCGTGTACCACACGGTGGTGGAGACGGCCCCCTTCGCCGACGAGCTCAACGAGCAGCGGGAGCACTTCCGCGACTCGGTGCCGCCGAGCGGCTCCGAGCCGGTCCCGGCCGACGCCTCCCTGGCCTTCGAGCAGGTCAGCTACCGCTACACCAAGGAGGCAGACCTGGCGCTCGACGACGTGTCGTTCAACATCCACCACGGCGAGGCCGTGGGCGTGGTCGGCCCGTCGGGCAGCGGCAAGTCCACCCTCATCCAGCTCGTGCTGCGCCTCCGCCAGCCCAGCACCGGTCGCTACCTGGTGGGCGGGGTCGACGCCGGCGAGCTGCGCGACAAGGACTGGTTCGAGCGGGTGGCCTTCGTCCCGCAGGACTGCCAGACGGTGAGCGACGACGTGATGGAGAACATCCGCTTCTTCCGTCCGTGGATCAGCGACGAGGACGTGATCAGCGCGGCCAAGCGGGCCCACGTCCACGAGGAGATCCTGGCCATGCCCGACGGCTACCGCACCGACCTCGGCAGCCGCGGCGGTGGGCTCTCAGGTGGCCAGCGCCAGCGGGTGGCCATCGCCCGGGCCCTGGCCGGCAACCCGCAGCTGCTGGTGCTCGACGAGCCCACCAGCGCCCTCGACATGCGCAGCGAGTCGCTCGTGCACGAGACGCTCACCGAGCTCCAGGGCTCGGTCACCATGCTCATCATCGCCCACCGCCTCTCGACGCTGAAGACCTGCGACCGGATCATCGTCATGGGGTCGGGCCGGCTCCAGGCGTTCGGCGAGCGGTCGCAGCTCGAGGCCGACAACGCCTTCTACCGGGAGGCGATCGCCCTGTCGAAGCTCCGGTCGTGAGCCGCTCGGCCGCCGAGGAGCGGGGGATCGCCGTCTTCGACCGCTTCGTGGCGCGGCCCGGCAGCGGCTACATCGCGAGCGGGTTCGCCCTCGGGTGGATCATCGACCTCGTGGAGCGCCGACGTCCCGAGCGGATCCTCGAGGTCGGCTCCGGCATCGGCACCATCACCTCCGCGGTGCTCGAGGCCCGCGACCGCACCGGCGCTGGGGGGCTGCACGTGGCGGTGGAGGACGTGCCGTTCTGCCTGGAGCAGTTCGCCGCCAACCTCGGGCCCCGGGCCGCCGAGGTGGTGGTGGTGCCCCGCGCCGCCGACGTGGTGGCCGCCGTGGGGCACGTGGCGTTCGACCTGGTGATCGTGGACGGGGGCGATCCCGACGACCTCGCGCCCGAGGAGCGCCACACCTTCACCGCCGAGGACCGGGCGGCGGAGGTGGCGGCGTGGGTCGCCCTGGTGGCGCCCGGCGGGCTCGTGCTGGTGGAGAACACGCGCGCCGCCCAGCGCCGCGACCTCGAGGCGCAGACCCGCCGGCGCTACGCCCACGAGCACGTGCGTCCGGCCGACGCCACGCCCGGGCTCCACCTCTACTGGTTCGAGCCCTCGCCGGCCCGCCGCGCCGCCGCCGCCGCCCGTGGCGCCGCCAACCGGCTGTGGTTCCCCACGGGGCTGCGCGTGGCGCGCACCCTGCACCGCCGGATCACCGGCCGCCCGATGGCGCGCCGGCGGGCGGTGGCCTCCGGGCAGTTCTGATCAGCTCGAGGCCCGCACGATCCAGAAGCGGTCGTCGTCGCCGAGCAGGGCGGCGTGGTCGAAGATGTCGGGGGTGAACAGGTCGCTCCAGCGCTGCTCCACCACCTCCACGCCGGTCTCCCGCCAGCGCTCGGCCACGTCGGCCCCGTACCAGCGCACGTGGTCGGACTGGCCGAAGAGGCGCTCGTAGTCGGCGGGATCGGCGTCGGGGTCCTCGAAGGTCACCGCCCGGCGGTCGTCGCGCGGGACCACCACGATGGCCTCGCCCTCGGTGCCCACCACCCGGGCCAGCTCGGTGACGGCCTGGCGGTCCTCGGGGATGTGCTCGAGCACGTGGAAGCACACGACCACGTCGAAGCTGGCGTCGGCGAAGGGCAGGTGGCACAGGTCGGCGTGCACCTGGGCCCGCGGGGAGCGCAGGTCGACGCTGGTGTAGCGGTACCCCAGGTCCTCCGCCGTGCGCTGCACGGTGTGGATGGGGGCCACCTCGAGCAGGCGGACGTCGGGGTCCACGGGGCCGCGCCGGCGCAGGACCAGCTCCAGGGCGCGGTAGCGCTCGCTCGACTTGCACGCCGGGCACAGCCGGTTGGGCCGTCGGGGCTTGGCGCTCGGGCTCAGGCGGGCACCGCTCCAGCCGCACACGGGGCAGCGCACCCGGTGGGGGTAGCGCAGCAGCGTGCGGTGGGCGACCCGGCGCAGCTTTCGGGCCCGTCGGCGCGCCGCATCGGCGACGTCGTGGGAGACGAGCTCGTTCATCTTCGACATCAGAACCATTGCTCCAGTCGGTCGAGGGCGATCCAGAAGCCCTCGCCGTCGTTCTTGTGGCCTTGCCAGACCTCGGGTATGAACCCCGCCGTGGGGGCGAGGCGGTCGAGCTGACGGGCCAGCACGGGCCAGTCGACCTCCCCCTCGCCGATCTGCACGCCCTCGCCCGCGGTGCCGTGGGCGTCCACCAGGTGGAGGTGGCGGACGTGCGCTCCCACCTCCTCGACGAAGTCCGAGAAGCTGGTGCCCCGCCGGTTGCAGGCCAGCTTGGAGTGGGACACGTCGAGGCACAGGCCCACGCCGGCGTCCCGGGCGAACGCGGCGGTGTCGACGGGGTCCACGAACAGGTTGCAGTGGAGCTGGCCGCCCAGGTACCAGGGGAACGGCGGCAGCGTCTGGGCCACCAGCTCGATGCCGCTCCGGTCGAGGCGATCCAGCGCGTCGGCCACCCGGGCGTAGCGGGCCGGCCGCTCGGACTCGGCGAGGGGCGCGTCGGCGGTGAAGCCCCCGAGGCTCACCACCACGATCGGCTCGTCGGTGCGCCGGAACGACTCGGCGAGGGCGCGGGCGGTGTCGAGCGTGCGGGCCAGCTCGTCGATCGAGCGGCGCCACCAGGTGTCGTCGTCGGCGGCGAGGTCGAGGATGTGGTCGCCGGGGAAGAGGTCGGGGCTGTGGACGGCGCAGGCGAGGTCGAGCGGCTCGGCCACCGCGGCGCGCGGGTCGAGCTCGAGGTCCCGGTACGACAGGTGGAACTCGACGAAGTCGGGCTCGGCCTTGGCGAGGATGGCCGCCAGGTCGTGGTAGCGCACCGGCAGCCCCCACGGACGGCGGAACCGGTAGGCGCGCGGCCCCACGTGCCCGTCCTCCAGGTCGGAGGGGTAGAAGAAGTCGCCCGCCGCCACGTCGCGCACCGTGGTGCGGCCCACCAGCTCCTGGCGGCGGTTGGGCTGGAGGCCCCGTCCCGGGCTCTTCACCGCCAGGTCCGAGGCCACGATCTCGGTGCCGGCGGGGAGGGGGCGGGTGGCCACCACGCTCTTGGCCAGCGTGGCCCGGTTCATCGCCTCACCCTGGCTCAGCGTGCGCGCCGTTCCGGTGCCCAGGGCCTCCTCGAGCTGGCGGACCTCGGTGACCAGCTGCGCCAGCTCCGAGGGGAGGAGGCTCACCTTGTGGTCGTTGCCCTCCAGGTGGCGGTCGACGGTGAGGTGCTTCTCGACGATCCGGGCGCCCAGGGCCACCGCGGCCACGGCGACGTGCCAGCCGCGCTCGTGGCCCGAGTAGCCCACCGGGCACCCACCGATGCGGGCCAGGTGCGGGAGGTAGCGCAGGTTGAGGTCGCGGTAGGGCGCCGGGTAGGTGCTGTTGCAGTGCAGGAGGGCGTAGGCGGCGCCGTGGCGCTGCAGCACGTCGACCGCCTCCACGATCTCGGGCTCGGTGGCCATGCCGGTGGAGGCGATGACCGGTCGACCGGTGTCGGCGGCGGCGGCCAGCAGGTCGTGGTTGGTGAGGTCGGCCGAGGCGACCTTGTAGCCGGGCAGGCCGTAGCGCTCGAGGGCCTCCAGGCTGTCGAGGTCCCACGGGGTGCAGAGGGGGACCAGCCCGCGCTCGATGCAGCGGTCGAACGCCCGGAACAGGTCGTCGTGGCCGAGCTGGAAGCGATCGAGCAGGTCGAGGGTGTACTGCGCCCCGAGGTCCTCGGCGTCGCGCCCCCGGTCGCGGTAGAGGGAGCCGAGGTGGCGGAGCTGGAACTTGGCGGCCTGGGCGCCGGCCGCGGCGGCGTGGTCGACCAGCTCCAGGGCGAGGTCGGCCCGACCGTTGTGGTTGATGCCGATCTCGGCGATCACGAAGGTGGGCTGGTCGTCGGCGATGGTGTGCTCGCCGAGCCGGAGGCCGCCGCGGCGGCCCGTGGCCACGGCCACGAGGTGCCCCCGGTCGTCCACCAGCGGCACGAACCGGATGTGGTCGTCGAGCAGCGAGGCCAGCTCGGCCGGGGTGGCCCCGGCCGGTGCGGTGAGCGGGGCGAGGTTGGCGATGCCGCGCACCGGTTGGTCGAGGTCGAGGCCGGGCTCGGCCACCACGCGGCGGCGGAAGTCGCCGTCGGTGAGCACCCCCGCCAGGCGGCCGTCGGCCTCCACGCAGAACACGCCGCCGTGGCGGTGGGCGGAGATCTGGGCGAGGGCGTCGACCACGGGGGCGTCGGCGGAGCAGACCCACGGCCGGGTGTCACGGGTGACGATCATCGGGGGCGACCAGGTTCGGGACGGGAGGTGGACCTCGCCCGTCGGTGCTGCCTCACCAGTTCCCCCAGGTCCGGCGCTCAGGAGCCGCCAGCCTAGTGGCGGATCGGTGCTGTGCCATGATCGTCGGCCATGACCGGAACCGAGCCCAGCTGGGTGGGCGCCCTCCGGGCCCAGGGCATGAGCGCCTCCTGGTCGGACCGGGACATGTGCTGGGTGCGGTTCAAGAAGGTGGCGCACCTGCGGTACCCCACGAACGACCTGCGGGTGCTCGACGCGGCGGCGCGTCGGGAGCTCCTGTGGACCCGGCGCATGGCCGTGCTGCAGTACCACGAGCCGGCCGAGCGGCCCGAGGACGCCAACGCCGTGCTCTACCTGTGCGCCGACCAGGACTACTCGATCGACTCGCTGAGCTCGAACAACCGGTCGAAGGTCCGGCGGGCCCTCAAGCGCCTCGACGTGCGGCTCACCACCGCCGAGGAGATCATCGCCAAGGGCTACCCGCCCTACCTCGACACGCGGGAGCGGCACGGTTCGTCGCACATGTCGCCCGGGGAGTTCCGGGCCAACTGGGAGCGCCAACTGCACGTGGAGGGGCGGGAGATCTGGGCGGCGTGGGCGGGCGAGGAGATCGCCGCCTTCGGCGCCGTGCACCGCTGCGGCCGGTGGGCGTCCATCAGCGCCACCGTGTCGTCGCGGGCGCACATGAAGGACTATCCGAACCACGCGCTCTTCTTCACCGTGCTCGAGCACCTGATGGCCCAGCCCGAGGTGGAGAGCGTGTCCTACGGCCTGAGCTCGCTGCGCGCCGAGACGTCGATCGACTCGCTCCACCACTTCAAGGTGAGCGTCGGCCTGCAGGCGGTACCCGTGGTGCGCAAGGTGGTGGTGCACCCGCTGCTGCGCCCGGCGGTCAACCGGGGCACGCTCCTCGGCGCCCGGGCCGTCGAGCGGGCGGCGCCCTCGGCCCGCCTGCCGCGCGCCTCGCGCGCCGCGCTCGAGTTCCTCCTCGGAACCCCAGGCGCCGAGGCCGACGCCGACGCCGAGGGCGCCGGCCCCGACGGGTCGACCCGATGAGCGATCTCGCGGCGGTGCGACCCCTGAGGCCCGCCGATGCGGGCCGGGTGGCCGAGCTCCACCTGCTCGCCTTCCCCGACTACGAGAGCAGCCGGCTCGGCCGGGGCTACTGCCGCCGGCTGGTCCTGGCCTACGCCGACCGCCCCGACGCCTGGGTGCTGGTGGCCGGCCGGGGCGAGGTGATCGACGGGTTCCTGGTGGGCGCCCCGCCGTCGGCCCAGCGCGAGGTCAACGCCGCCCTGCTCGTGCCGTGGGGGCTCCTCGGCGCGCTGCGGTCGCCGGCCCGGTTGTGGGGCCGCGTGGGCCCGGCGTGGTCCCGGCTGCGCCGGGGCCGCCGACCGACCCCGCCGGCCGCCGCCCCCGCCACGGGTGCGCCCGCGTCGCCCGCCTCCGAGCCGGCCACCGTGCGGGTGGTGCTCGTGGGCGTCGACCCCCTCGCCCGGGGCCGGGGGGTGGGCGACGCCCTGCTGGCCGCCTTCGCCGAACGGGCCCGCGCCGCCGGCCATCGTCGGGCCGACCTCTCGGTGGCCACCGGCAACGG
>JAHBSN010000119.1 GCA_019639095.1 Actinomycetota bacterium | reverse complement strand
GGGAGCTGGCCGGCCGGTTCCACGGCTTCTACCACGACTGCTACGTCATGGGGGACGGGGTGTCGCCCGAACTCACCCAGGCCCGCCTGTGGCTCGTCGAGTCGGCCCGCGTCGGCTTCGCCATCGGCCTCGACCTGCTCGGCGTCTCCGCCCCGGAGGAGATGTGAGCGTCCTGCCCCGGACCCTGCTGCCGGACTCGGCCGAGGTCGGCCCCGAGGGCCAGCTCCTCGTCGGCGGCTGCGACCTGGCCAGCCTGGCCGAGGAGTACGGCACCCCGCTGTTCGTCTACGACGAGGCCCAGCTGCGCGCCCGCTGCCGGGAGGCGGTCCGAGCGTTCGGCGACGGCGTCGCCTACGCAACCAAGGCGTTCCTGTGCCGCGCCATGGCCCGCCTCGCCCACGAGGAGGGCATGCACCTCGACGTCGCCAGCGGCGGCGAGCTCGCCGTCGCCCTCGGCGCCGGCGTGCCGGCGACGCGCATCGTGCTGCACGGCAACAACAAGTCCGACGACGAGCTGCGCCGTGCCCGTCAGGCCGGTGTCGGCCGCATCGTCGTCGACAGCTTCGACGAGCTCGACCGCCTCGAGCGCCTCCACGACGAGGACGGCATCGTCGCGAAGGTCCTGCTCCGCATCACCCCCGGCGTCGAGGCCCACACCCACGAGTTCGTGATGACCGGCCAGGACGACTCGAAGTTCGGCTTCGGCCTCAAGGTCGGCGATGCCCACCGCGCCGCCGAGCGCGCCCGCACCTCGCCGGCGGTCGAGCTCGTCGGCCTCCACGCCCACATCGGCTCCCAGGTCTTCGTCGCCGGCTTCTACGAGCAGGCCATCGAGGCGCTGGCCCCGATCGTGAACGAGCTGGCCCTGCCCGAGCTCTCCATCGGCGGGGGCATCGGCGTGGCCTACGTCGAGGGCGAGGAGGCCCCCTCGCTCACCGAGTGGGGCGACGTGGTGCGCCGCGCCTGCGAGCGCGCCGGCATCACCGCCGCGGTGTCCGCCGAGCCCGGCCGAGCCATCGCCGCGGCCGCGGGCATCACCCTCTACCGGGTGGGCACGATCAAGGACGTGCCCGGCATCCGCCGGTTCGTGGCCTGCGACGGCGGGTTCGTCGACAACCCCCGCCCCGCGCTCTACGGCTCGGGCTACGAGACCTTCCTGCCCCGCGCCGTGGAGGCCGACCGCACCGAGGTGGTGCGGCTGGTGGGCAAGCACTGCGAGTCGGGCGACGTGCTCGTGCCCGAGGCCAAGGTCCCGCCCGGCCTCGTGGTCGGCGACCTCATCGCCACGCCGGTCACCGGCGCCTACGGCCGATCGATGGGCTCCAACTACAACCTGCTGCCGCGGCCGGCCGTGGTCTTCGTGGCCGACGGGCAGGCCCGCCTGGTGGTCCGCCGAGAGACCGACGACGACCTGCTCGCCACCGACGTCGGCTAGCCGCCACCCGGCAACGCCGTTCAGCCGACACCGCCCCGGCCAGTAGCCTCACCGCCCGTGAGCGACGCCGTGGTCAAGGTCGGGGTGCTGGGCTGCGGCAACGTGGGCGCGGCCCTCGTGGCCCTGGTGGGGGAGCGGGGCGACGAGATCGCCCGCCGCACCGGGGTGCGCCTGGAGGTCGCCAAGGTGGCGGTCCGGAGCCTGTCGCGACAGCGCCCCGTGCACCTCGCCGACGACGTCCTCACCCGCGACGCCGCCGAGGTGGTGGCCGACCCCGACGTCGACGTGGTGGTCGAGGTCATCGGCGGCATCGAACCGGCCCGAGAGCTGATCCTGACCGCCCTCGCCGCCGGCAAGCCGGTGGTCACCGCCAACAAGGAGCTGCTCGCCAACCACGGCGCCGAGCTGTTCGCGGCGGCATCGGCCGGCGGGGTCGACCTGCTCTTCGAGGCGGCGGTGGCCGGCGGCATCCCGATCCTGCGTCCGCTGCGGGAGTCGCTCGTGGGCGAGGCGGTGCACCGGATCATGGGCATCGTCAACGGCACCACCAACTTCATCCTCACCCGCATGTCGGAGGAGGGCACCTCCTACGCGGCGGCACTGGCCGAGGCCCAGGAGCTGGGCTACGCCGAGCGGGACCCCACCGCCGACGTGGAGGGCTACGACGCCGGCGCCAAGGCGGCCATCCTGGCGTCGATCGCCTTCGGGGCCAAGGTGGTGGCGGGCGACGTCTACCACGAGGGCATCTCCAACATCACCGCCACCGACATCGCCTTCGCCCAGCGCCTCGGCTACGTGATCAAGCTCCTGGCCGTGGCCGAGCTGGTGCCGGTGGACGGCGGGCCCGACGAGGTGGCGGTGCGCGTCCACCCGGCCATGGTCCCCGCCTCGCACCCCCTCGCCGGGGTGCGTGACTCGTTCAACGCCGTGTTCGTGGAGGGCGCGGCGGTGGGCGACCTCATGTTCTACGGCCGTGGCGCCGGCGGGTCGCCCACCGGGTCGGCCGTGCTCGGCGATCTGGTGGACGCCGCGGTCAACCTCCGCAAGCAGACCCACGCCGACCTCCTGGCCCTGGAGCGCCGGCCCATCCGGCCGATCGACGAGCTGCACTCCAGCTACTACGTCAACCTCGACGTGCTGGACCGGCCCGGCGTGCTGCGGGCCGTGGCCGAGGTGTTCGAGCGCCACTCGGTGTCGATCCGCTCGCTCGAGCAGGAGGGCGTCGGCGTCGACGCCCGGCTCATCTTCATCACCCACCAGGCTCGCGAGGCCGACGTGCAGGCCACCCTGGACGACCTGCGCGGCCTCGAGGTCATCCACACGATCACCTCGGTGCTCCGGGTCGTCGGCGCCGACGACGAGGCCTGAGCCGATGCGCTACGTCTCCACCCGGGGCCAGGCACCGGTCCTCGACTTCGGCGACGTCCTGCTCGCCGGGCTGGCCGTCGACGGCGGCCTCTACGTGCCCGACGGGTGGCCGCCGGCGCCGTCGGTCCCCCCCGACGCTTCCTACGTGGACACCGCGGTGGCGGTGATGGCGCCGTACGTGGCCCCCACCATCGACGCCGACGAGCTGCGCGCGATCGCCACCGAGGCCTACGCCACCTTCACCCACCCCGACGTGTGCCCGGTGAGCCCGCTCGACGATGGCCTCTGGCTGCTCGAGCTGTTCTGGGGACCCACCATCGCGTTCAAGGACGTGGCCCTGCAGCTCGTGGGCCGGCTGTTCGACCGGGAGCTCACCCGCCGGGGCGAGCGGGCCACCATCGTGGTGGCCACGTCGGGCGACACCGGCTCGGCCGCCATCGAGGCCTGCCGGGGCCGCGCCAACCTCGACATCGTCGTGCTGCACCCCGCCGGCCGGGTGAGCGACGTGCAGCGCCGCCAGATGACCACCGTCGACCTGCCGAACGTCCACAACGTGGCGGTGGAGGGCACCTTCGACGACTGCCAGGACGCCGTGAAGGCCATGTTCGCCGACACCGCGTTCCGGGACCGCGTCCAGCTGTCGGCCATGAACTCCATCAACTGGGCCCGGGTCATGGCCCAGGTCGTCTACTACGTGACCGCGTCCCGGGCCGTGGGCGCCGGCGGCCCGGTGGCCATGTCGGTCCCCACCGGCAACTTCGGCAACGTGTTCGCCGGCTGGGTGGCCCGCCGCACGGGCACGCCGATCAGCCAGCTGGTGGAGGGATCGAACAGCAACATCCTCGCGCGCTGGCTGCGCACCGGGGGGTCATGGAGGCCCACGGCGTGCTACCCCACCATCAGCCCCAGCATGGACATCCAGGTCTCGTCCAACGCCGAGCCTCCTGTTCGAGCTCCTACGACCGCAACGCCGCCGTGCTCGCCGACCGCATGGCCGAGCTGCGCGCCGAGGGGCGCGTGGAGACCGGCGACACCCGCCTGGCCACGGTCACCGAGGTCTTCGACGGCCACAGCGTGGACGACGACGGCACCCGCGCCGAGATCCGCCGCACCTACGAGGCCACCGGCGTGGTGCTCGACCCGCACACCGCCGTGGGGGTGGCCGCCGCCCGCGCCGTGCGACGCGACCCCGACGTCCCCATGGTCTGCCTGGCCACCGCCCACCCGGCGAAGTTCCCCGACGCGGTGGAGCAGGCCATCGGCATCCGCCCGGCGCTGCCCGACCACCTCGCCGACCTGCTGGACCGACCCGAGCGCTTCGACACGTTGCCGCTCGACCAGGCCGTGCTCCAGGACTACGTGGCGGCGGCGGTGGGCGCCACGGGAGCGGCCGCCGCCGGCTGACCGGTGAACGACTCCCACAGGGCGGTGTAGGCGCCGCGCCGGCCCAGCAGCTCGTCGTGGGTGCCCACCTCCACCACCCGGCCGTCGGCCACCACCACCACCTGGTCGGCGGCCACGGCGGTGGAGAGGCGGTGGGCGATCACGAGGGTGGTGCGGCCGGCCGCCGCCACCCCCATGGCCCGGCTCACCCGGGCCTCGGTGGCGAGGTCGAGGTTGGCGGTGGCCTCGTCGAGCAGCAGGATCGCCGGGTCCACGAGCCGGGCCCGGGCGAGCGCGAGCAGCTGGCGCTGCCCGGCCGACAGCGAGCGCCCCTGCTCGCCCACCACGTGCAGGTACCCGCCGGGGAGTGCCGCCACCACGTCGTGGGCCCCCACGGCGCGCGCCGCCGCCTCGACCTCGGCGTCGGTGGCGTCGGGCCGCCCGTAGGCGAGGTTGTCGCGGATCGTGCCGGCGAACAGGAACGGCTCCTGGGGAACCACGCCGAGCTGCTGGCGGTAGGCGGCCAGGTCCAGGGTGCGCACGTCGTGACCGTCGACGAGCACCGCGCCGCCGGTGACGTCGTAGTACCGGGCGACGAGCTTCTCGAGCGTGGACTTGCCGGCGCCGGTCTCGCCCACGATGGCCACCGTCTGGCCGGGCTCGACGGTCAGGTCGACCCCGCGCAGCACCTCGACGCCGGTGGTCGGGTACGCGAAGCGAACGTCGCGAAGCTCGATGGCGCCCCGGAGGCGGCCGGGATCGACGGGGTCGGCGGCGGCGGGCACCGAGCTCGGCTCGGCCACGAGCTCCTCGATGCGCCCCAGCGCCACCCGGGCCTGCTGGTAGGTGTCGAACACCTGGCTGAGCTGCTGGATCGGGGAGAAGAACAGGTCCAGGTAGAGGAGGAACGCGATCAGCGCGCCGGTGGTGAGCGCGCCGTCTCGCACGAGCGAGGCCCCGCCGCCGAGCACCACGGCCGACGCCACGCCCGACAGCAGCTCCACGAACGGGAAGTAGAGGGCGACGAGCTGCTGCGCCCGGAGCCGGGCGCCCAGGTAGTCGCGGGACCGACGGGCGAAGCGAGCGCTGTTGCGATCCTCGCGGCGGTAGGCCTGGGCCACGCGCACGTCGGACAGGCTCTCCTGGAAGTCGGCGTTGACCACCGCCACCTTGTCCCGGGCGTCGTCGTAGGCCTTGCCCGAGTGGCGCCGGAACCACCAGGTGGCCACGGCGAGGGGCGGCAGGACGAGGGCGCCGAGCAGGGCGAGGCGCCAGTCCATGAGCACCAGGGCGATGCCCACGCCCACGCAGGTGAGCAGGGCGACGATGGCGTTCACGAGGCCGGTCTGGAGGAGCTGGGTGAGCGCCTCGATGTCGGAGGTCATGCGGGTCATCACCCGCCCGCCCATCTCGCGGTCGTAGTAGTCGAGCCCGAGGCGCTGGAGGTGCGCGAAGACCTTGATGCGCAGGGACCAGAGCACCCGTTCGGCGGTGCGCCCGGTCACGAAGATCTGCCCGGCCATCACGAACAGGTCGGCCACCACCACGAGGAGGTAGGCGAGGCTCGCCGCCCACAGCGCGCTGGTCACGTGCGGGGTCACGCCGCGGTCGATGCCGCGACGGATGAGCAGCGGCCCCGCCAGCGACGCCAGGCCGTCGAGCACCACCAGGCCGAGCCCGGCCGCCAGCTGCCAGCGCCAGCGCCGGAGGAAGGAGCGGAAGCGGAAGCCCGGGTCGTCGTCGGCGGCCTCGGCGAGGGGTTGGTCGGGTCGGTCGTCGGCCGGGCGCAGGGCCTCGACGCGGGCCAGCAGCTCGGGGGTGGCGGCCAGCCCGCCGCCCCACGACGCCATGCCACCACCACCACCACCACCACCACCACCACCCATCCCCATGCCGAGGCCGGGCGCCTCGCCCTTGCGGCCGGCGGCCACCAGGGCGGCCCCGGCCACCCGGTCCTCGTCGCCGGCGCGCACCCACAGCTCGGGGGTGATCGCGCCCGACGTGGCGACCTCGTCCCCGCCGACGTGGACCGCCTGCTCGATGACGGCGTCCTCGGCCTCCACCAGGTCGTCGCCGGGGCCGGTGAGCAGGAGGCGGTAGCGCTCGCACCGCTCGGTCAGCTCGTCGTGGGTGCCCAGGTCCAGGACGCGGCCGGCCTCGAGGACGGCGATGCGGTCGGCCAGCAGCAGCGTGGAGCGGCGATGGGCGATGAGCAGCGTGGTGCGACCGGCGAGGATGCGGTGCAGGGTGGCGTGGATCTCCGCCTCCACCCGGCTGTCGACGGCCGACGTGGCGTCGTCGAGCACGAGGATCCGCGGGTCGGTCAGCACAGCTCGGGCCAGGGCCACCCGCTGGCGCTGGCCGCCCGAGAGGGTGAGGCCCCGCTCGCCGACCTCGGTCTCGTAGCCGTGGGGGAGGGCGGCGATGAAGTCGTGCGCCCCGGCGGCGCGCGCGGCGGCCTCGATCTCGGCCGGAGCGGCGTCGGGGCGGCCGTAGGCGATGTTGGCGGCGATGGAGTCGGAGAACAGGAAGCTGTCCTCGAACACGAGGCCGATGCCCTCGCGCAGCGACGCCAGGTCCACCTCGGCGATGTCGGTCCCGTCGATGCGGATCGTGCCCGCCTGCAGGTCGTAGAAGCGGGGGAGCAGCAGGGCCACCGTGGACTTGCCCGAGCCCGACGTGCCCACCAGCGCCAGCGTCTCGCCGGGGCGCACCTCGAGGTCGAGGTGGTCCAGCACCGGCTCGCTGCGCAGGTAGCCGAAGGTGACGCCCTCGAAGGAGATGGCGCCCTCTGTCACCTCGAGCGGCGGCGCGTCGTCGTGCGAGCGCACCGCGGCGGTGCTGCGCAGCAGGTCGAACACGCGCTCCACCCCGGCCCGGGCGGTCTGGCCGAGGGTGACCAGGCCGGCCAGCATCCGCGCCGGCGCCTGGAGCTGGCTCGTGTAGGCCGAGAAGGCGAGGAACGTGCCGATGCTGATCCGGCCCTCGATCACCAGCCAGCCGCCCAGGGCCAGGACCGCCACCTGGGCGAGCGCCGGCAAGGTCTGGAGCACCGGCTGGAACCGGGCCTGGAGGCGGATGGCTCGCACGCGGCTGGCGTAGAGCCGCTCCGACGCGTCGGCCAGCCGGGCCACCTCCCGGCCCTCCTGGCCGAAGCCCTTCACCACCCGGACGCCCCGCACCGCCTCGTCGACCACGCCGGCCACGGCGCCGGCCTGCTGCTGGGCGTCCCACGACGCCGGGAATACCGAGGTCCGCAGGCGCATGGAGGCCAGCACCAGCAGGGGGGTCACGGCCAGGGCCACCAGGGCGAGCAGCGGGCTGAGCCACACCATGATGGCGAGGGCGGCCACCAGGAACAGGCCGTTGGCCAGCACCATCGGCAGGAACGCCAGCAGGCCCTGCACCAGGCCGATGTCGGAGATGGCCCGGCTCACCACCTGGCCGGTGGCCATCTGGTCGTGGCTGGTGACGTCGAGGCGCTGCAGGTGGTCGTAGACCTGGGTGCGCAGGTCGAACTGCACGTCGAGGCTCACCCGGCCGGCCCAGTAGCGCCGCACGTACGCGAGGGCGAAGCGGGCCAGCGCCGCCACGAGCAGCGCGGCCAGCGCCGGGGCGAGCGGCGCGGTGCCGGCCACCACCACGTCGTCGATGACGTGCCGGGCGATCAGCGGGACCACCGCGGCGATGGCCTGGCCGGCGAAGGCGGCCACGAGCGCGATCGCCACGTTGCGCCGGTGGGGACGCAGGGCGGTGCCGAGCTGGCGCAGCCAGCCCGGTGGGGGCTCGGGATCGGACATCTTCCGGGCGAGGGTACCGACGCCCCGGCGCATCGCCCTGCCCACGGCGTAGCTTGCCCCCATGACCGACAGCACCGACCACGTGAGCGTCGAGCGGCTCATCCCCGCTCCGGCCAGCGCGATCTTCGACCTGCTCGCCGACCCGGCCCGCCACCAGGACATCGACGGCTCCGGCACCGTGCGCGATGCCAAGGCCGGCTCCACCCGCCTGTCGAAGGGCTCCACGTTCGGCATGTCGATGAAGTGGGGGATGCCCTACTCCATGAGCTCCACGGTGGTGGAGTTCGAGGAGGACCGGCGCATCGCGTGGCAGACGCGGGGGCCCGGGCCCATCGGCAAGCTCGTCGGCGGTCGGATCTGGCGGTACGAGCTCGAGCCGGCCGAGGGCGGCACGCTGGTGCGCGAGACCTGGGACATCTCCCAGGAGGCGGCGATCACCAAGCCGGGCGTGAAGCGCCTCGCCGGCACCACCGAGAAGAACATGGCGGCCACCCTGGCGCGCATCGAGGAGATCGTGACCGCCTAGCGCGCCAGTAGGGTCAGGCCCCCCGACCGTTCCACCGAGAAAGGTTCCGCATGTCTGTGGGCCAGGACTTCGACCCGTCGCTGCTCGAGCGCAAGGACCGCACCGAGCTGGTGGCCATCGCCACCACCCTCGGCGGGAAGGTGCCGTCGCGCGCCAAGAAGGCCGAGATCGTCGACCTCATCCTCGACCTCGCCGGTGTGGGTCGGGGTGAGGGCGATGCGGGCGCGGCCGAGTCCGAGGGGGGCGAGGCCGCCGCCACCTCCGAACCGGCTCCGGAGGGCGGCGCCGAGTCGGCCGAGGGGCCTGCCCCGCAGGGTCGCCAGGGCTCAGGCGACCGGGCCGACGACGCCCGGGCCGAGGACGGAGGCGACGACCGGTCCGGGGGGTCGGGCTCCTCGTCGCCGGGGTCCTCCTCGCCGGAGGGCGAGCGGTCGGGCGGCGGCTCGAACGACGACCACGGCGGGGCCGACGGCAACCGGTCCCAGGGCGGATCGGGCGAGGAGGAGACCGGCAACCGGCGCCGCCGGCGTCGTGGGCGGGACCGCGACCGTCGGTCCGACCAGGGCGACGACCAGTTCCTGGCCGAACCGGTCGACGTGGAGGGCGTGGTCGACCTGCGCGACGAGGGCTACGGCTTCCTGCGGATCGCCGGCTACCTGCCTTCGCGCGACGACGCCTACGTGTCGGTCAAGCAGGTCCGCCAGTTCGGGCTGCGCCGCGGCGACGTGGTGAAGGGCAAGAGCCGCCCGGCCAACCGCAACGAGCGCAACCCCGCGCTGCTGCAGGTCGACGAGGTCAACGGCCACCCGGCCGCCGACCTCCCCACCCGTCCCGAGTTCGACGACCTCACCCCGCTGTTCCCCGACGCCCGCCTGCGCCTGGAGCAGACCGAGTTCCCCGAGAACATGACGGCGCGCATCATCGACCTGCTCGCCCCCATCGGCAAGGGCCAGCGCGGGCTCATCGTGTCGCCCCCCAAGGCCGGCAAGACCACGGTGATGAAGCAGGTGGTGCGGGCCATCGAGCGCAACCACCCCGAGGTCCACCTGATCGTGCTGCTCGTCGACGAGCGGCCCGAGGAGGTCACCGACATGCGCCGGTGGCTCCTGCGCGGCGAGGTGGCGGCGTCCACCTTCGACCGCCCCACCGAGGAGCACACCGCGGTGGCCGAGCTGGTGCTCGACCGGGCGAAGCGCCTGGTGGAGGCGGGCACCGACGTGGTGGTGGTGCTCGACGGCATCACCCGCCTGGCCCGGGCGTACAACCTGGCGGCGCCCAACGGGGGCCGCACCATGGCCGGCGGCATCGACGCCGGGGCGCTGTACCCGCCGAAGAAGTTCTTCGGCGCCGCACGCAACGTGGAGGAGGGCGGCTCGCTCACCATCCTGGCCACGGCCCTGGTGGAGACGAACACCCGCATGGACGAGGTGATCTTCGAGGAGTTCAAGGGCACCGGGAACATGGAGCTCAAGCTCGACCGGCGCCTCGCCGACCGCCGGATCTTCCCGGCCATCGACGTCGACGGCTCGTCCACCCGCCACGAGGAGCTGCTCTACGACCGCAAGCAGCTCCAGGCGATCTACAAGCTTCGCCGGGTGCTGTCGGGGATGCGCGACGACAGCGGGTCGGGTGCCGCCGGCCTCGAGATGCTGATCGACCGGCTCAAGACGTTCCGCACCAACGACGCGTTCCTCGACGAGATCGCCAAGGCGCCCACCGGCGGCTGATCGGGCGGGAATAGCCCGGGGTTGTGCCATTTGGAAGAACGATCCCGAGCCGCCACACTGGAGAGACCATGAAGACCGACATCCATCCCGACTACGTGGAGACGGCCGTCCGCTGCTCGTGCGGCAACACGTTCACCACTCGCTCCACGCAGGCCTCGATCTCGGTCGAGCTCTGCAACGAGTGCCACCCCTTCTACACCGGCAAGCAGAAGCTGGTGGACACCGGTGGTCGCATCGACCGGTTCGAGCGCCGCTACGGCCGCCGCACCAAGTAACCACCCGTTCCGCTGCCACGTGCGCCAGGGTCCCCTGGCGCACGTGGCGCGTCCGGGCGCCTGCCGCCGCACCCTCCGATGACCACCCTTCCCGACGACCACCGAGCCGAGCTCCTCGCCGCCAAGCTGCGCGCGTTGGCCACCCGGCGCTGGGAGCCCGAGGGCGAGCTCGTGGCCGGCGCCTTCCCGTCGGGGGCCACGCTCGTCGACCGCTCGGCCGGGCGGGCCTGGGTGCTCGTGGAGGACGGCGCCGCCCACCGGCTGGGCGCCGCCATGGCCGTGGCCGCTCGCGG
>JAHBSN010000118.1 GCA_019639095.1 Actinomycetota bacterium | reverse complement strand
GAGCATCGCGGGCAGGGCCAGCGACCAGTTGGGGCGGTCGCCGTCGGCACCGGGCACGTTCGGGCGCTCGGCCACCGCGAGGGCGTCGTCGAGGGTGGCGGCCACGAGCAGCGAGGGAGCTCGGGCCAACAGCCCGTGGGCGGCGCGCACGGCCTCAACGGTCGACGAGCCGGCCGTCAGGTCGCCGGCATCGGCCAGGTCGGCCCGCATCGCCGAGGTGCTCTCCTCGTTCGGGTGCAGTCCAAGGGCGCGCTGCTCGGCGAGGTCGGAGCCGCTCCAGAGGCCGGCCACGGTGGGCAGGTCGTGGGTGGTGACCGCGGCCATCGAGCGGACGGGCCACCGTTCGGGTTCGTCGTCTTCGAACCACAGCAACCGGTACGACAGGACCGCCTGATCGATGAGGGCGCGCCGCACCTCCTCCTCCACGGTGCCCAGGTCCTCGCCGACCACGACCGCGCCGGCCCGGTGGCTCTCGAGGGCCACCACGGCGAGCAGGTCGTCGAACGGGTAGTGCACGTAGGCACCGGCCTCGGGACCCCGACCGGGCGGGATCCACCAGAGACGGAACAGACCCATCACGTGGTCGATCCGCAGGCCTCCGCCCGGGAGCATGGCGGATCGGATCGACTCGGCGAAGGGCTGGTACCCCGCCTCGCGCAACCGGCCGGGAAGGAACGGCGGCAGCCCCCAGTCCTGGCCGGCCCGGTTGAGCTCGTCGGGTGGTGCGCCCACCGAGACGTCGAGGGCGAGCAGGTCCTGCCACTCCCACGCGTCGAAACCGCCGGGGTCCACCCCGATCGGGAGGTCCTGCACGAGGGTCAGGTGCCGCCCGGCCTCGGCCAGCTGCCCCTCGAGCAGCCATTGGAGCCACGCGTGGAACCGCTGGGCGTCCGACACCGTGCGCTCGGGCGGACCTGCCTGGTCGACCTGGCGCGACGCGTCGTCGGACCACCGCCGCCAGTCCGGGCCGTGGCGGTCGGCCACCGCGCACCAGGCCGCGAAGCGGTGCAGCGACGGACCCTGGACGGCCAGCCACCGCTCGAACCGGGCGTCGGGATCCTCCGACGCCCAGATCGCCTCGAGGGCTCGGCGCTTCAGGGCCCAGACCTCGTCGCGGTCGATGGTCCGTCGGCCGCTGAGCGCCCGCCCCACCGCGCCGACCTGGTCGACGAGGTCGGCGGCGGTCCCCCGTTGCGGTACCGCGCCCACGTCGAGGTAGAGCGGGCTGCGGAATCGTCGGGTCCCAGGAAAGTAGGGGCTGGGCTGCTGGGGCCCGCTCGGGGCGTTGGCGCCGAGCGGGTTGGCCAGCAGGAACCCGGCGCCCGATCGCGCCGACCAGCGCGCCAGCCGAGCCAGGTCACCGAGGTCGCCGATGCCCCAGCTCGCCTCGGAGCGGGCGGCGTAGAGCTGCACGGCCCAACCCCAGGATCGCTCCTCGGGGAGGTGGCACGCCGGCGGGGCGACGATCAGCGCGCAACGCACCCCCTCGCGGTCGACGTGCTCGTGGTAGCCGAGCGGGACCTCCGCGGCACCCGCGCCGACGTCGATGACGGTGCCGTCCTCCAGGTGGAGCTGTCCCTCGGCCAGGCCCGCGAGGGGCGCTCGTCCGGGCCGCACGACGAGAGGGACGGGGGCCGCTTCCGGCTCGTCGGGACCGAGGCGCTCCGCCAGCCAACGCAGGGTCTCGTCGGGCACCTTCCGCTCGGTGCCCGACGCATCGGTGTATCGCCGTGGGACTGCGGGGTGGCCGGTCGCGGGGGTCAACGCAGGGCCACGCCGGAGCGGGGCCCGACGTCCTCGGTGGTGCCGAACGCCGCCCGGAGCGCGGCGGCAGACCGATCCTGGGCCTGGGCGGCCCGGTCGAGGACCGCGGCCGCACCGAAGAACTCGTGCGGCACGCCGTCGTAGCGAGCCACCTCCACGGACACCCCCGCCGCCCGGAGGTTGTCGGCGAAGGCCTCGCCGTCGTCGCGGAGGGGATCGCGCTCGGCGGTGACCACGAGCGTGGGGGGCAGCCCGGCGAGCTCGGCGGCGGGCACCGCCACCAGGTTGAGCCGGCGATCGGCGAGGTCGGCCACGGCGGCCACCGCGTAGCCGAGGAACCAGTTCGCCAGGCCCGGGTAGAGCGGCTTGGCGTCGGCGGCGTCCACGACCGCCGGCGAGTCCAGCGCCGTCGAGGTGACGGGGTACACGAGCAACTGGAACACGGGAAGCCGATCGCCGGCCGCGGCCAGCGCGACGCACGTGGCGGCAGCCATGTTCCCCCCCGCGCTCTCACCCGCGATGGCCACACGGGTGGGGTCGCCGCCGAACGAGGCGGCGTCGGCGAGGACCCAGCGCGTGGCGGCCAGCACGTCGTCGTGGGCGGCGGGGAACGGGTGCTCGGGTGCCGACCGGTGGTCGACCGAGACCACGATCGCCTCGGTGCGACGACACAGGCCGCGGGCGGTGGCGTCGTAGGTGTCGAGGTCGCCGATCACCCATCCCCCGCCGCGGACGTAGACCACCACCGGGAGGGGCCCGACGTCGTCGGTCGCCGGGCGGTAGATCCGCACCGCCAGGTCCCCGCCCGGGCCGGGCACGGTGACGTCCTCCACCGAGCCGACCGGTTCCACCGGTTCCCGACCGAGCTGGTCGGCCACGCGGGCCACCGCGTCGGCGAAGGTGGGCTGGCGTCGGGCCTGCTCGGGGTGGAGGACGTGCAGCGGCTTGGGCGCCAGGTCGGCGAAGGCGTCCACCACGGCCTGGGCCTGGAGGTCGAGGCGGCCCGAAGCATCGGTGGCCACCTCCTTGCGCCGGCCGTTGACCGCGTCTCGCACCAGGTCCACCACCGCCGTGCCGGCTGCGGTGAGCGGCGTGGTGGGCGCGTGGGGGTGGGCGTGGGTGGGGGCCTTCGCCTGGTGGTCCCGGAACGACCGACCGAGCTCGACCATCTGGTCGTCGCCGATGTCTCGACGCAGCCCGGGCAGCTGCTCGTCCTCCTCGATCCGGGCGTGCTCGCGCAGCACGTCGGCGATGGCGGCGAGCGCCGTGGACGCCTCAGGCGTGTCCGCCTCGAACCGGTCGAGCACCACGAGCGCGTCCTTGATCACCTGGTGGTCCTCGAGGTTCTCGTCCACCTCGGGCCCCCGGCCCAGCTCCCGCTCGGCCGGGTAGCAGACCAGCTCCTCGGCCGCGGCGTGCATCGAGAGGGCCACCGACAACTGGTCCACGAGGACCTGGCGATCCCCCTCGCCCCGCTCGATGCGCCCGATCAGCACGTCGGCCAGCCGGTGGTCGGCGGCGACGAGGTTGGCGAGGTCGAACGGGTGGAGCACGGGAGCCTCCTCGGATCCACGGGGTACCGGCCCCTGCCCGGGGCGACGCGTCGCCAAACGCATCAAGCCGGATCGCCGGTGAGCGCGGGCGACGCCGGGTCGGGCGGCGACCGCACGCCGGCGAGGCCGGCTCGCAGGGCCTCGGCGCCCGAACAGGTCGGCTGCCAGCCGAGCTCGGATCGAGCACGGGAGGCATCGAGCAGCGGCGAGCGGAAGATCAGCGTCACCCACCCCGGATCCACCGGCTGGAGGTGGGCGCGCCAGGTCGCCGAGGCAAGGGGACGGGCCAGCCCGGCCAACCACGAGACCTGGCGCGCGCCGATGACGTCGTCGGTCGCCACGTTGAACGCTCCGGACGCCGAGCCGAGTGCCGCTCGGGCGAACGCATCGGCGACGTCATCGGCGAGCACGACCTGGAAGCGGACCGGCAGGCGCTCCACGAGCGACGCCCGCAGGAGGCCGAACGGCAGGTGCCGGGGGAGGAAGTACCGCCGCAGCTCCTGGCCGGCGCCCGGCTGCACCACGAGGGCGGGCCGCATGCGCACCACGCGCAGCTCCGGGTGCGTGGCGGCCACGCCGTCGAGCACCGCCTCCACCTCGGCCTTGTGCACGGAGTAGGGATGGTCTGGGTGACCGCCGAGCGGCCACGCCTCGTCGACGGGCGGGTCCTTGGGGCCGGGGGCGTACGCGCCCACCGAGGACGAGTGCACGATGGCGGCGCCGGCGGCGGCCGCCGCTCGGAAGACCTGCTCCGAGCCGTCGACGTTGACGGCGCGCTGGGCCTCGACGTCCCAGGAGGGCTGGATCCGCCACGCGAGGTGGACCACGGCGTCGGCACCTCGGAACGCCTGCGACAGGTCGTCGCGCACCACGTCGGCCGCCGTCCACCGGACCTTGGGGTGGGGCGGGCCCCCGGGCGGCCGCCGGGCGATGGCGCGCACCTCTGTCACGCGCCGGTCCCCCGCCAGCCGCCGCACCAGCGCCGAGCCGATGTTGCCGCTGGCTCCGGTGACCGCCACCGTGGCGGGGCGCGCCTCGGTGCGGCGCGCCGGCTCGAGCTCAGATGGGTCGCGCTCCGGTGGCATGGGCATCGCCTCCACGCGCCCGGTGCCCCCATCGGGTCCATCCGATCCCACGCCGTCGACGACGCTGGCGTCCTACTCGGTGCGCAGGACCTCGGCCGGCGAGCGGAGGGTGGCCGTCCGCGCCGGCCAGAGCGCGGCCACCGCCCCCAGCCCGGGCACCGCCACCAGCGCGGCGCCGAGGACCCCGAGCGCCCAGCGCACGTCGGGCGCGATGTCGAGCCCGCCGGACACCCGGGACCACGCCGCGGCGCCCACGACCGCGCCCAGGGGCACGCCCACCAGCAGGCTGCCGCCCGCGAGCAGCAGCCCCATCGACACCATCGCGGTGCGCACCTGGGCGGCGGTGAAGCCGAGCCCGCGGACCACGCCCACGGTGTGCCGGGCCCGCCGGCCGGTGGCCACCACGCCGTTGGCCAGCGCCACCACGGTGAGCCCCACGAAGAACCAGGCGAGCACCACCGGCACGGTGCGGACGGCATCGAGGTTGAGGAGGGTGCCCGGCGGGCTGGGGAAGCTCTCGTCCATCACGCCGTAGGGGTAGCGGCGATCGAGGTCGGCGGTGACCGCGGTTGCGTCGGCGCCGTCGGCGTACCGCACGACGATCATCGGGTAGGGCGGGGCGTCGGGGGGCGCCACCTCGGCGAGCGTCCCCGGGTGCAGCAGCAGGGTGGACCCGGTCTCGGCCGAGACGGGCTGGGGGTCGAGGTGGGTGCCCACCACGGTCACCCGGCGCTCCCGGTCGCCCGAGCCCACCTGCACGGTGTCGCCCACGCCCACCCCCAGGCTGCGGGCGAGCGCGGGGCCCAGGAGGGCCTCGTCGGGTCCGGCCGGCAGCCGACCCTCGGCCAGCACGGGTGCCACGCGTCCCTTCCTCGAGACCATGGAGACGGCGAGAGCGCTGCGCCCGGCCACCTCGACGGTGGTGCTGCGCTGCTCGGCCACCGCCTCGAGGCGGTCGTCGGCGGCCAGCTCGTCGAGGCGGGTGCCGACCTGCGACTCGGGCACCTCGATCGACAGGTCGTAGTCGATCCCGTACTCCACCGGGGTGGCCACGAGGTGACCCAGGCTCGCCACGAACGTGGTGGCGGCCACGAGCCCGGCGATGCCCAGGGCCGCGCCCAGCGCCGCGGTCCGGGCCCGGACCCCGCGGCGGACCGACGACGGATCGGTGGCCAGGTGCAACCCGAGCAGCACCGACGGCGGGGCGATCGATGACGCCCAGGCCAGGGCCGGCGAGGGCGTCCGGCGCCGCACGCGTGGGGCGGGGTCGAGGTCGAGCCAGGCCACCACCGCGAACAGTGCCAGGGTCCACGCCACCACCAGGACCGCACCGAGCCCCACCACCGGGAGGTCCACGTGCACGCCGGGCGAGGGTTCGAGGACCCGGGGGTGGCCGAGGGGGAACAGGGGCGACACGGCCACCGCCACGGCCACCGCCACCACCCCGGCGACCACGGCGGCCACCAGCCCGGGCAGGGTCGAGGCCGCCACGCCGTCGGGCCGGGTGAAGCCGATGGCCCGCAGGGCCACGTGCTCGCCCTGGTGCCGGTCGACGTGACGGCGGATCGCCTGGGCCACCACGAACGAGCCGATGCCGGCCACGACCAGCGCCAGGACCCAGATGCCGGTGCGCAGGACCCGGTTGGCCGGGGCCAGGCGGTCGAACAGCGCCGAGGTGGGCCGGACCTCGATCGCCCCGGGCACGTCCAGGCCCGGCGTCCGCTGCAGGTCGCTCGCCACCTGGCGCATGCCGGCCTCGCCGCCTCGGGCCCGCACCGCGAACCCGCGAAACTCGTTGTCGCCACTCGCACGGTGGCGGTCGTAGAAGGCCGGCGAGGCGACCATCAGGCGGTCGGCCGCCGCAGGGGCGATGTCGAAGGCGTCGCGCACCACGCCCACCACCCGCAGCTCGAGGTGCGACCCCTGCGGCTCGGTCTCGGTGTCCTCGGCGATGGTGGCCATCTGCTGCGGCGTGTAGAGGTCCATGCGGATGACGTCGCCCACCCCGAGGCCGGTGGCCACCGCGGTCTGGCGGCTGATCGCCACCTCGTCGACGCTGCGGTCCGCCGGCATCCGCCCGTCGACCAGCAGCGGCCGGGCGATGCCGTCCGGTCGCGCCGGACCCGCCATCGGGTAGTACCAGTCCTTGGCGCCGGTGGTCCGCCCGATGAACTGGCTGAACGGCCACACCACCGACACCCGGCGATCGGCCTCGAGCACCTCTCCGGCCTGCTCCACCCGGCCGGGCTCGAAGGTGCGCACCAGCACGTAGGCGTCGGGCGCATCGGTGGCGGCCACCAGGCGCGAGGCCGCCGACCACGTGCGCCGCTCCCCCGCCACGGCGCCCACCACGAGTCCGGCCACCACGCCCGCCAGCGCGCCGAGCAGCACGAGCCGCCCCCAGCTGCGCCGGATGCGTGACCAGGCCACCAGGGTCGTCGCCGCCATGGAGGCCATGATGGCCACAGCCGCACCCGGTGCGGCAAGGGCGTCCACCCGCCGCCCGATGGGGGTGCTGGCACCCCCGGCGCGGTTCGTGCGGGCCATCTCGACGTGAGCGAGCTGCGGGTCGACGATCGCACCATGGCGCTCGCCCTCCTCCCGTCCCGGCCCGAGGCCGCCGGTACGCTCCTCGTGGTGACGGTGCGTGTGGTGGTCGCCGAGGATTCGCTGCTGGTGCGCGAGGGGGTGTGCCGGCTCCTGGAGCTCTCGCCGGGCATCGAGGTGGCGGCGGCCGTGGAGGACCTGCCCGGGCTGCTCGCCGCCGTGGCCCAGCACGCGCCCGACGTGGTGCTCACCGACATCCGCATGCCCCCCACCGGCACCGACGAGGGCATCCAGGCCGCCACCCAGCTCCGGCGCGACCACCCCGACATGGGGGTCGTGGTGCTCTCGCAGTACGCCGAGCCGGCCTACGCACTCCGCCTGCTCGAGGACGGCTCGGGCGGTCGCGCCTACCTCCTCAAGGAGCGGGTGGGCGATCCCGACGAGCTGGTGGGCGCCATCGAGCAGGTGGCCGGCGGCGGGTCGATGATCGACCCGAAGGTGGTCGACTCGCTCGTGGCCGCCCGCTCGCGCCGCCCGGCGTCGCCGCTCGACCGCCTCTCGCCGCGCGAGCGCGAGGTGCTGGCCGAGATCGCCCAGGGCCACAACAACGCCGCGGTGGCCGCCCACCTCGTGCTGTCGCCGCGTGCGGTCGAGAAGCACATCAACTCGCTGTTCTCCAAGCTCGGCCTGTCCGAGGAGCCCGACGTCCACCGCCGCGTGAAGGCCGTGCTGCTGTACCTCGCCGACGCGCCCGACGAGGCCCGTCCGTCGTGAACGATGCCGCCGATGTGCCGGTCCTGATCGTCGATGACCAGGCCGCGTTCCGCTCGGCGGCCCGCACCGTGGTCTCGCTGCTCGCCGGCTTCGCCGTGGCGGCCGAGGCCGAGAACGGCGAGCAGGCGCTCGAGGTGGCGCCCACCCTCGGGCCGGCCCTGGTGCTGATGGACATCAACCTCGGCGGCCTCACCGGCATCGAGGCCACCCGGCGCCTGACCACCGACCATCCCGACCTGGTGGTGGTGCTGATGAGCACCTACACCGAGGCCGACCTGCCCGCCGACGCCCGCCAATGCGGGGCCGCCGCGTACCTCCACAAGGAGGACCTGGCGCCCGACGTGCTGCGCGACCTCTGGGTCGAGCGCCACCCGGTGGGCTCGTAGCGCTCAGCTCACCCGGTCGTGGCCGGCGAGGGGGACCTCGCCCGACACCGTGGTGCCCCCGCCGGGGGTCGACCGGACCGCCACGTGCCCGCCGATCGCCCCGAGGCGGTCCTCCATGTTGGCGAACCCGTGGCCGCCCGACACCGCGGCGAGGTCGAACCCGGCGCCGTCGTCGCGGACCGCGAACGTGACGCGCTCGGCCTCGCGGCACACCTCGACCTCGATCGTGGCGTCCTCGCCGGCGTGCTTGCCGGCGTTCTGCATCGCCTCCAGGCAGCAGAAGTAGACGGCGGCCTCGAGCTCGTCGTCCACCCGACCCACGCCCTCCACCACCACCGTGGCCGGCAGCGGTGACCGGTTCGCGGCCGCCTGGAGCGCCTCGGCGAGTCCGCGATCGCGCAGCAGGGGCGGGTAGATGCCGTGGGCCAGCTCGCGCAGCTCGCCCACGGTGGTCTGCACGTCGGCGCGCAGCTCCTCGAGCAGGCCGTCGGCGAGCACGGGATCGGAGGCGAGCAGCTTGCGGGCCAGGCCCACCTTCACCGCCATCGCCACCAGGTGCTGCTGTGCACCGTCGTGCAGGTTGCGCTCGATGCGGCGCCGGGCCTCGTCCGAGGCGACCACGATGCGGGCCCGGGACGCCTGGAGCTCGGCGTTGCGCACCTGGAGCTCGTCGAGGCTCGCCTGGAGCGCCGAGTCGAGGCGCACGTTGTGCAGCGCCAGGCCGAGCTGGCGGGAGAGGTCGGCCAGGACGCCGTCCTCCTCATCGGTGAACGGCGACGACGCCTCGGGCCGCTCGGCCACCAGGAACCCCAGCAGCTCGCCGAGGTGGGCGATGGGTGCCACCCGCACGCGCGAGTCCTCCCGGCCGTCCAGGAGTCCGGGCGCCCACACCGCGAGCCAACCGTTGCCCACCACCCGGGTGCGGCTCGCGACGCCGAGCTCGTCCTCGCCGAGCACCACCGGCACCCGCGCTCGGGTCGGCATCGACACCTGCCGCTCGTAGGTGCCGTCGGCGCCGGTCCACACCTCGGCGCAGGTCAGGTCGAGCGATCGCCGGAGCGACTCGACCAGCTGCAGCAGCAGCTCGTCCATCGGCACCGAGCGGGTCATCCGGGTGGCGAACGTGCGCAGGGTGGTGTCGGGCGCCACCCGGTCGCCGTAGACGCGCTGGTTGGCGAAGGCCACGAGCCGGTGGCGGGCCGGGACCGACGCTGCCGAGGCCACCGCCGCGGCCAGCAGCGAGAGGGCGACGAGGGTGCGGCCCGAGCCGTCGGGCCGACCGTCGAGGCCCACCACGATCACGAGGTAGCAGCCCGCCACCAGGGCCACGAGGCCCACCACCACGATGGTGTGCACCAGGACCACCCCGGCGCGGTGGCGGGCGGCCGGCACCGTCGACAGAGCGAGGCCCAGCGGGATGGTGGCGGTGGCCAGCGCGGTGGCGAGGGCCGGCCGGGCGGGCCAGCCGGTGAGCACGGCCGCGGCCCACGTGGCCGTGCCCAGCCCCAGCAGCACGAGGACCCCCCACCCGTGCCACTGGAGGCGGGACCGCGCCGATCGGTCGGCGCGCCGGCAGGCCGCAACGAAGGCGCCGGCCGCCGCGGCCAGGAGCGCGACGGCGGTGGCGACCAGGGGCCCGGTGGGCAGCTCCGGGCGAACCCGCAGGGCCAGCACGGCGAACGGGAGCGCGGCGAGGTAGCCACCCGCCACGAGGGCACGCCGGCGGGCGGCCCCCACCGCGCCGCTCGGCAGCGACACCGCCAGGTGCAGGGCCAGCGCGAGCACCGCGGCCAGCGCCACCGCTCGCAGCGCGGCAGCGCCGTCGGAGGTCTGGGCCCCCGCCTGTCCCACGGCCAGCGCCACGCCGGCCAGGCCGACGGCGAGCATCCGCCCAGCGAGCCGACCGGCGCCGGCGCGCCACGCCACCGCCGCGGCGGCGATCCACGTCGTCGCCACCAGGGCGACCGCCACGGCCACCGCTCAGCGCCCGTCGCCAGGGGTGACCGACTCGACCACCCCGTCGCGCAGGTGCACGATGCGGTCGGCGCCGGCCGCCACCTCCTCGGCGTGGGTGACCATCACGATGGTCTGGCCGTCGAGGTGGAGGCGCCGGAACAGCTCGAGCACCTCGTGGCCGCCCTCGGAGTCGAGGGCGCCGGTGGGCTCGTCGGCCAGGAGCAAGGTGGGCTCGTTGGCGAGGGCGCGGGCGATGGCGAGCCGCTGGCGCTGGCCTCCCGAGAGCACCGCGGGCACCTCGCCGGCCCGGTCGGCCAGGCCCAGCAGGTCGAGCAGGTCCCGGGCCCGGCCCTCGGCGGCGCGTCGGGAGGACCGGCCACCCACCACCGCCGGGAGCACCACGTTCTCGAGCGCCGTCATCCCGTCGAGGAGGTTGAAGAACTGGAACACGATGCCCACGTGGCGCCGCCGCATGTGGGCGAGCCAGTCGGCGTCGCGCCCGGTGATCACCTCGCCGGCGATGGCGATCTCCCCCTCGTCGGGAGCGTCGAGCCCGGCCACGAGGTTGAGGAGGGTCGACTTCCCGCACCCCGAGGGGCCCATCACCGCCACCAGCTCGCCCGGGGCCACGTCGAGGTCCACGCCGCGCAGCGCGCGCACGGGGGCCAGCTCCGCCTCGAACGTGCGGCGCACGCCTCGCACCGCGAGGACCGGTCCGGCGCCGCCCCGCTCGGTGGCCTCAGCCATCGGTCCCGACCTCCCCCAGGTCTCGGGGGTCGTCCACCGCGCCCGCCGGCGCCGACGGTACCAACCGCACCGGCCGCACCGGCGTGTCCCTCCCCTTCACGAGCTGGGCCTCCAGGGGCTCGGCCGTCCACCCC
>JAHBSN010000117.1 GCA_019639095.1 Actinomycetota bacterium | reverse complement strand
CCTGCGCCAGTTGCGGCAGATACTCCATCAGCGGGCTGGCGCTGACGGAATGGCGGGTGGAGGTGGCGCGGTGGATGGCGCTGCGCAGGCCGGAAAATTCACGGGCATAGCGCGACAGTTCGCGCCGCAAGGGGCCTAGCCGCGACTGGTCGCCCACCCGGTCCGCCAGCACGTCATCCTCGATATGGCCCAGATCGCGGGTCAGCGCCGCCAGCCGCTGCTCCAGCAGGGCGACGAACTCCTCCTGCAGCAGCGCCAGGGCGTGCGCCGGATTGTCCGGCAGGTCGCCGCGCCCGATGCGGCTTCGCAGATATTCCACGGCCCGCAGGGCATGGCGCCGGGCCGTCACCAGCCGCGTGCCGTCCAGCCAGAAGAAGAAGCGGCCGGAGCCCAGGGAATGATCGGCGAAGTCCCGCTCGATGTCGGGCAGCACGCCCCAGCCGCCGTGTGGCGTGAGGTGGATCTGGATGCGGTCCTCGGTCCCCAGCATCAGTTCGCGGGCATCCTCCGGCAAGTCGGACCATGTCTCCAGGAAGCGGCGGGCGCGATGGTCGGCCAGCGACAGATGCAGCCAGAGCCAGTCATGGCCGCGGGGCAGCGCCTGCGCCAGCGTCTCGTCATGGGCGCGAACGGCCTGGCCGTCACGGAAAAGAAAGCCGAAGACCAGCCCGGCACAGCGTTCCAGCATGGACAGGGCGTAGCGCGCGCCAATGACAGTTTGGTGACACCGTGCGGCGGCGGCCTTACGGGCGCGACAGGCCGCGCACCCCCGGCACGTCGCGCAATATGCGCTCGACCTCGGCGATTTCGCGCGGCGCCAGGCGGCTGAGGGTCAGCGTGACCGCCTCCCCGTCCTCGGACGGCCGCGCGATATAGCGGGTGATGCGGCGCGCCCGCCAGCCCAGCGCCTCCTCCAGCACGGGCAGCGTCACGCCGCCGGGCGCGGTGTGCAGCAGGAATTCATGCGCGATATGGCGCTGCTGGAAGCGGTCCTCCAGCGGCTTGATACCCGCCAGGATCAGCAGGATCACCAGCGTGGCAGCGCCCGCCTCGATATACAGGCCGCCGCCCACCGCCAGGCCGATGGCGGCCAGGGTGGCGAGGAAGATCCCGAACTTGCGGTCGAGGTCGAAGTCGGACCCGAAGGGCACGTCCACCGAGTCGCCCATCACGAGGCGGAGCAGCACCAGCAGGGCCGCGAGCCCGGCCGCGCCCAGCACCACGAGGGGCCAGCCCACAGGGAGGTCGGGGAGCTTCACGCCGTCGGCGAGCTTGGTCACCGCCACGTAGGCCACGAGGGCCACGGCCAGCAGGGTCGGCACGATCCCGGTGAAGAAGTAGTCCCAGCCGGATCGGCCGTCGGAGAACCCGCTCACCCCGTACCAGGGGAAGAACGAGAAGATGAACAGGGCGATGCCGGAGCCGGCGACCACCTTGTCGCCGTTCGAGAGCTTGGTCAGGTCCACGAAATCGTCTCCTGGGGCTGGGGGGAGTCTGCAGGGGTCTGCCAATCGGACAAGGTACCCCACCCCTCGGCGCCGACCCGGGGAATCGGTCGGCTCGGGAAGGACGGTCGCGGGCGACTGGTAGCGTGCCGCCAGTGCGCGTCGGGGTGCTGGTGTCAGGAGCGGGGACCATCCTCGACGCCATCGCCGATGCCGGGATCGAGGTGGCCCTCGTGGTAGCCGATCGGCCGTGCCGGGGGCTCGAGCGGGCGTCGGCGGCTGGCATCCCCACCGAGCTGGTGGCCCGGGATCGCTTCGACGGGGCGTTCGACCGAGACGAGTACTCCACCCGCCTGGCCGAGGTCCTGCGCGGCCACGCCGTCGACCTGGTGGTCATGGCCGGGTTCGGCACGATCCTGACCCAGCCGATGCACGACGCCTTCGGCGGCCGGATCCTCAACACCCACCCGGCGCTGCTGCCGAGCTTCAAGGGGTGGCACGCCGTGCGCGACGCGCTGGCCTACGGCGTCAAGGTCACCGGCTGCACGGTGCACGTGGCCGGGCTCGACGTGGACACCGGGCCGATCCTGGCCCAGGAGGCGGTGCCCGTCCTGCCCGACGACACCGAGGCCACGCTCCACGAACGGATCAAGGCGGTCGAGCGGCGCCTGTACCCGGAGACCATCCGCTCCATCCTCGAAGGGAACCGCCTGCTGTGAGGGCACTGCTGTCCGTGTACGACAAGACCGGGATCGTCGAGCTGGCCCGCGGGCTGGCCGACCTCGGCTGGGACCTCGTGTCGAGCGGTGGCACGGCCACCGCCCTGCGCGACGCCGGCCTCGAGGTCGCCGACACCGCCGACGTCACCGGGTTCCCCGCGATCCTCGGGCACCGCGTGGTCACGCTCCACCCGAAGATCCACGGCGGGATCCTCTCGGATCGCTCGGCCGAGCACCGCGCCGAGATGGACGAGTACGGGATCGAGGCCATCGACCTCGTGGTGGGGAACCTGTACCCGTTCGGGTCGGACCCCGACGCCTTTGCCCACGGCGGTGGCACCGCCGAAGACGTGATCGACATCGGCGGCCCAGCCATGGTGCGCGCCGCCGCGAAGAACCACGCCCACGTCGGCGTGGTGGTGGATCCGGGGGACTACGAGGGCGTGCTCGAGGAGCTGCGGGCGTCGGGCTCGCTCTCCGACGCCACCCGGCGGCGCCTGGCGCGCGCCGCCTTCGCCCACACCGCCGCCTACGACGCCGCGGTGGTCGCCTGGTTCGACTCGGCCGACGACCCGATCCTTCCCCCCACGCTCCACGTGGCCGCCACGCGGGAGGACCGCCAGCTGCGCTACGGCGAGAACCCCCACCAGCGCGCTGCCCTGTACCGGGACCAGGGCGCCGATCCGTGGTGGGCCTCGGCGGTCCAGCACGGGGGCGTGGCGCTCAGCTACCTCAACCTCTACGACGCCGACGCCGCCTGGCTGCTCGCCCACGACCTGGGCACGGGCGGCGGCGCGGTCGATGCCCGGCCGTGCGTCGCGATCATCAAGCACGCCAACCCGTGCGGCGCGGCGGTGGCCGACTCGCTGGCCGATGCCTACCGGCTGGCCTTCGACTGCGACCCGCGTTCGGCCTTCGGGGGGATCGTGGCGCTGAACCAGGTGGTCGACGAGGCGACCGTCGAGGAGATGGTGGCGGCGGCGCAGGCCGACGTGGTGATCGCGCCCGGCTACGCCCCCGGCGTGGTGGAGGCCCTCGCCAAGAAGCGCAAGAACACCCGCCTGCTCGAGGCGGTGCCGCCCGTGCGGGCGGCCCGGCACCTGCGCCCGATCTCGGGTGGGTGGCTCGTGCAGGAGCCGCACCGGGTGACGTCGACCCCAGATGCGTGGTCGGTCGTCACGAAGCGGGTGCCCACGGCGGCCGAGCTGGCCGACGCCGAGCTGGCGTTCCGCATCTGCGCCGCCGTCACGTCGAACTCGATCGTGCTCGCCAAGGACGGCGTGGCGTGGGGGATCGGCGCCGGGCAGCAGAACCGGGTGGAGGCGGGTCAGATCGCCGCCGACAAGGCCGCCGGCCGGGCGGCCGGCGGGGCCTGCGCCAGCGATGCGTTCTACCCGTTCCCCGACGGGATCGAGGCGGCGGCGGCGGCCGGCGTCGCCGTGATCGTCCAGCCGGGCGGCTCGGTCCGCGACGAGGAGAACATCGCCAAGGCCGACGAGCTCGGGGTGGCGATGGTCTTCACCGGTGAGCGACAGTTCAAGCACTGATCCCGGCCCACCCCTGCTGACCTGCCCGTTCACGTCGGCGAGGAATCCACGCAGATTCCTCGCCGACGTCAGAAAACCGACACACCGGAGGAGACCGACATGAGCGCACGCCTGCTGCCCGGCCAACCGGTGGCCGACGCGGTCTTCGCCGACCTCGCCCCCCGCATCGCCGCCCTCGTCGCCAAGGGCCACACCCCCGGCCTCGGCACGATCCTCGTCGGCGACGATTCGGCGAGCGCCGGCTACATCCGCATGAAGCAGGAGAAGGCCGTCTCCCTTGGCTTCACCGCCCCCCACGTCCACCTCCCCCAGGACGCCACCCAGGCGGACGTCCTCGCCGCCATCCAGGAGATGAACGAGGCCGACGACGTCGACGCCGTCCTGCTCCAGCACCCGACGCCGCCCCAGATCGACTTCGACGCCGCGCTGCTCGCCCTCGACCCCGACAAGGACGTCGACGGCCTGCACCCGCTGAACATGGGCCGCCTCGCGGTCGGCATGCCCGGGCCGGTGCCCTGCACCCCCGCGGGCATCGAGCAGCTGCTCGCCCACCACGAGATCCCCGTGGCGGGCAGGCACGTCGTCATCCTCGGGCGAGGCGCCACCATCGGCCGGCCGCTCGCCCTGCTCCTGTCGCAGAAGCGCCCGACCGCGAACGCCGCCGTCACCGTCGTGCACACCGGCGTTCCCGACTGGGCCGACCACACCCGTCGGGCCGACATCGTCGTCGCCGCCGTCGGCGTCCCCGGCATCGTCCAGCCCGAGCACCTGAGCCCGGGCGTCACCGTGATCGGCGCCGGGGTCCGCTACGAAGGCCGCCGCCTCCTGCCCGACGTCGACGAATCGTGCGAGGAGGTCGCCGGCGCCATCACGCCGAGGGTCGGCGGCGTGGGACCCACCACGATCGCCCTGCTGTTCCGCAACGCCGTCGAGGCGGCGGAACGTCGTTCGGCCTGAGCCGGCCGTCGCCTACCCTTTCGCCACCATGACGCGGATCGACGACCTCCTCGCCGCCGGCCCCACGTGGTCCTTCGAGTTCTTCCCGCCGAAGACGCCCGAGGGCCTCGTGGCGTTCGACGAATCGGTGCAGGCGCTCGCCGAGCTCGGCCCGTCCTACGTGTCGGTCACCTACGGCGCCCTCGGCGCCACCCGAGACACCACCCGGGACCTCGTCATCCGGGTCAACCGCGAGCAGGCGTTCCCCGCCATGCCCCACCTCACCTGCGTGGGCCACACTCGCGCCGAGCTGGTGGAGCTGCTCGAGGACTACCGGGCCGGGGGCATCGAGAACATCCTCGCCCTCGCCGGCGACCCGCCCGCCGACGGCAGCGACCCCGGCGGCGACTTCACCTACGCCACCGAGCTGATGGAGCTGGTCCGGGAGGTGGGCGACTTCGCCGTGGGCGTGGCCGCCTTCCCCGAGCTGCACCCCCGATCGCCCGACCGCGCCACCGATCGGCGCCTGCTCGCCGCCAAGCTCGCCCAGGCCGACTTCGGCCTCACGCAGTTCTTCTTCAACGCCGAGCACTACCGGGTGATGGTGGACGAGTTGGCCGACCTTGGCTGCGAGACCCCCGTCATCCCCGGGGTCATGCCCTTCGCCAGCGTGCCGGGCACCCGGCGCATGGCCGGCGTCAACGGCTCGGAGATCCCGAGGTGGCTCGACGAGCAGCTCGACGCCGTCGACGGGGACGCCGAGGCCACGCGCCGCCTCGGAGTCGCCGTGGCCACCGACCTCGTGGCCGAGCTGCTCGACATGGGTGTGCCTGGCGTGCACCTCTACGCGCTGAACCGGGCCCAGTCGATCCAGGAGATCTACGCCAACCTCGGGCGCGAGGGTCAGCTTCGGGGCTAGTCGCGGCCCAGCGCGGCGATGGCGGCGTTGAGCGTGGGGCTGGGGCGCATGGCCGCCTCCGCCTTGGCCGGGTCGGGGGCGTAGTAGCCGCCGAGGTCCACCGGTGCGCCCTGGACGCCGTCGAGCTCGCCGACGATCGTCGCCTCCTCGGCCACGAGGCGTTCGGCCAGCGGCGCGAAGCGCTCGGCCAGGGCCGGGTCGGCCGACTGGGCGGCGAGCGCCTCGGCCCAGAACCGGGCGAGGTAGTAGTGGCTGCCGCGGTTGTCGAGCTCGCCGACCTTGCGCGACGGGTTCTTCTCGGCGTCGAGCAGGGCGGCGGTGGCGGTGTCGAGCGTGTCGCCCAGGACCTTGGCGCCGGGGTTGCCGGACTGCTCGGCCAGGTGGGCGAACGACACGGCGAGGGCCAGGAACTCGCCGAGGGAGTCCCAGCGGAGGTGGTTCTCCTTCACGAACTGCTGCACGTGCTTCGGCGCCGAGCCGCCGGCGCCGGTCTCGAACAGCCCGCCGCCGTTCATGAGCGGGACGATCGACAGCATCTTGGCGCTGGTGCCGAGCTCAAGGATGGGGAAGAGGTCGGTCAGGTAGTCCCGCAGCACGTTGCCGGTGACCGAGATGGTGTCCTCGCCGGCGACGATGCGCTCGAGCGACAGCCGGGCCGCCGCCTCCGGGGCGAGGACCCGGATGTCGAGGCCCTCCACGTCGTGCTGGGGCAGGTAGCGGTGGACCTTGGCGATGAGCTCGGCGTCGTGGGCCCGGGACTCGTCGAGCCAGAAGACGGCGGGGGCACCGGTGGCCCGGGCCCGGGTGACGGCCAGCTTGATCCAGTCCTGGATGGCGGCGTCCTTGGCCTGGCAGGCCCGCCAGATGTCGCCCTCATCGACCTGGTGCTCCAGCACGGTGGTGCCGTCGGCGTCGACCACCCGCACCGTGCCCGGCGCGGCGATCTCGAAGGTCTTGTCGTGCGACCCGTACTCCTCGGCCTTCTGGGCCATGAGACCGACGTTGGGGACCGAGCCCATGGTGGCGGGGTCGAGGGCGCCGTGCTCCTTGCAGAACTCGATCGTGGCGGCGTACACGCCGGCGTAGCTGCTGTCGGGGAGGACGGCCAGGGTGTCCTGCTGCTCGCCGGCCGCGTTCCACATCTGGCCCGAGGTGCGGATCATCGCCGGCATCGAGGCGTCGACGATCACGTCGCTCGGGACGTGCAGGTTGGTGATGCCCCGATCCGAGTCGACCATGGCCAACGCCGGACCGCGCTCGTAGGCGGCACCGACGGCGGCCTCGATGGCGGCCCGCTGATCGTCGGGCAGGGTGGCCACAGCGGCCAGCAGGTTGCCCATCCCGTTGTTCGGGTTGACGCCCAGCTCGTCGAGCACGTCGCCGAACTCGGCGAACACGTCGGCGAAGTAGGCCCGCACCGCGTGGCCGAACATGATCGGGTCCGAGACCTTCATCATCGTGGCCTTGAGGTGGATCGAGAACAGCAGCCCCTCGGCGCGAGCGGCGTCGAGCTGGTCGGCGAGGAACGCCACCAGCGCGGCCCGGCTCATGACCGTGGCGTCGACGATCTCGCCCTCGAGGACGGGGAGCGACTCCTTCAGCACCGTGGTGGTGCCGTCGGCGGCGACGTGCTCGATGCGCAGGGTGGTGGGGGCGGCGAAGGTGACCGAGCGCTCGTTGCTGCGGAAGTCCCCTCCGGACATGGTGGCGACGCGCGTCTTGGAGTCGGCCGACCACGCGCCCATCGAGTGGGGGTGGGCGCGGGCGTAGGCCTTGACCGGCTTGGGGGCGCGACGGTCGGAGTTGCCCTCGCGCAGCACCGGGTTGACCGCGCTGCCCTTGACCTTGTCGTAGCGGGCCTTGGTGTCGCGCTCGTCGTCGGTGGCCGGCTCGTCGGGGTAGTCGGGCAGGGCGTACCCCTTGGCCTGGAGCTCGGCGATGGCCGCCTTGAGCTGGGGATCGGACGCGCTGATGTTGGGCAGCTTGATGATGTTGGCCTCGGGCCGCAGGGCGAGTTCGCCGAGCTCGGCCAGCGCGTCGCCGACCTGCTGGTCAGCGGTCAGCCGATCGGGGAAGGCGGCGAGGATCCGCCCGGCCAGGGAGATGTCTCGGGTCTCGACGTCGACGCCGCACGCCTCGGCGAACGCCGACACGATCGGCAGGAAGGAGTACGTGGCGAGGGCCGGGGCCTCGTCGGTGTGGGTGTAGATGATGGTGGAGGTGGTGCTCATGGCTTCTTCCGTGGCGCGACGTTCCCGGGCACGTTACCGAGGTGCCAGGAGGTGCGTGACCGGTGCCGGGGATACGATCTGACGGAGCGTCAGATCGTCCGCACGACCTCTTGGAGGCCCCCGAACCATGCTCGACCACCTGATCAAGGGCGGCACCGTGATCGACGGGACGGGGGCGCCGGGCGTCGTGGCCGACGTGGGGATCCGAGGCGATCGCATCGTGGCCGTCGGCCAGATCGACGAGGACGCGGCGTCGGTGGTCGACGCCACCGGGCTGCTGGTCATCCCCGGGGTGATCGACCCTCACACCCACTACGACGCCCAGCTGTTCTGGGACCCGGCCGCCTCGCCGTCGAACATCCACGGGGTCACCACGGTGATCGGCGGCAACTGCGGGTTCACCCTGGCGCCGCTGCGGCCCGAGGACGCCGCCTACACCCGGGAGATGATGGCCAGCGTCGAGGGCATGTCGGTGGCGGCGCTCGAGGAGGGCGTCCCGTGGAACTGGGAGAGCTTCGCCGACTACCTGGATCGCCTCGAGGGCAACGTGGGCGTCAACGCCGGCTTCCTGGTGGGTCATTGCGCCCTGCGTCGCTACGTGATGGGTGCCGACGCCGTGGGGTCCGAGGCGAGCGCCGAGCAGCTCGACGAGATGCGCCGGGTGCTGGCCGCGTCGCTGCAGGCCGGCGGGCTCGGGTTCTCCACCACGCTGTCGCGCACCCACTCCGACGGCGACGGCCAGCCGGTGGCGTCGCGGTGGTCCACCCCCGACGAGGTGCTCGCGCTGTGCGCGGTGGTGGGGGAGCACGCCGGCACCACCCTGGAGGCGATGACCGATGGGTGCCTCGATCGCTTCGCCGACGACGAGATCGAGCTGTTCGCCTCGATGTCGGCGGCGGCCCGGCGGCCGCTCAACTGGAACGTGCTCACCGTCGACTCTCGCGAGCCCGGACGGATCCCGCGCCAGCTCTCGGCGGCCGACGTGGCCGCGGAGCGGGGCGGGCGGATCGTGGCGCTGACCCTGCCGGTGCAGGTGCCGATGAACATGAGCTTCCTGAACCACTGCGGGCTGTTCCTGATCCCGGGGTGGGGCGAGGTCCTCGGGCTGCCCGTTCCCGAGCGGATGGCGCGGCTGCTCGAGCCATCGACGCAGGCCTTCCTGCAGGAGCGGGCGTCGTCGCCCGAGGCGGGGGTCTTCCGGCGCCTGGCCGACTTCCCGAACTACATCATCGGGGACACCTACGCACCCGCCAACGAGGGGCTGAAGGGGCGCCGGGTGGCCGACATCGCGGCCGAGCGGGGCGCGGACCCCTTCGCCTGCCTGATCGACATCGTGGTGGCCGACGAGCTGCGCACGATCCTGTGGCCCATCCCGCCGGACGGCGACGACGCCTCGTGGGAGCTGCGCCGCCAGCTCTGGGGCGACGATCGGGCCATGCTCGGCGGGTCCGACGCCGGTGCCCACCTCGACCGGATGTGCGGCGCGCCCTTCCCCACCCGGTTCCTGGGCGACACCCTGCGGGGCCGCAAGCTCGTGTCGATCGAGCGGGCGGTGGAGCTGATGACCGGGGTGCCCTCTCGGTTGTTCGGGCTGCGCGATCGGGGACGACTCGCCGAGGGGTGGTGCGCCGACGTCGTGGTGGTCGATCCCGAGACGGTGGGCGCCGAGCACGCCACGCTGGTGCACGACCTGCCCGGCGACTCGCCTCGGCTGACCGCGGCATCGCTCGGCGTGGTGCGGGTGTTCGTGAACGGGACCGTGACCGTGGTGGACGGCGAGGCCACGGGCGCGCTGCCCGGGACCGTGCTGCGCAGCGGCCGCGACACCGAGACCGTCCTCACGAGCTGAGGACGGCCTCGGCGGGGGTCGGGTCAGACGCCGGTCTTGCGGACAGCGGCCGCGAAGATCTGCGACGAGCCGGCCACGGCGCCGGTGCCGGCGTCGTACACGGTGACCTTGGCGATGTAGCTGGTGTTGACCTTGACGCCGAACACGGTGGGCTTGCCGCTCAAGGTCGAGTCGGGATTGTCGTAGGCCACCGCAGCCGGGTTGGCGTTCTCGTAGAGCTTCACGTCGACCGTGACCACCTGGCCCTTGGTGCAGGGCTTCACCGCGTAGTCGATGGCGATCGAACCCACCGCGGTGTCCGAGGTGGTGGCGTCGCCCTTGTAGCCGAGACGGTTCACGGGGTTGCAGGTGCCGCCGCCTCCGCCACCCCCGCCGCCGCTGCCGATCTCCTTGGCCGAGGCCATCCCGGCCGCCGACGCCAGCACGAGGCCGCTGGTGAGGACGACGGTGGCGAGGCGGCGAAGGGTCCGGCTCGTGGGGCGTGGGGTGGGGCGGTGCTGCATCGTGGGCTCCTGGCTCGGGGTGGCCCGCCGGGGCGGCGGGCTCGTGCTCCAGGAGTGTCGGTGCCTCGTGGTCCGAGCCGACAGGGGACGATGGTCGTAGCACCTGGTCGTCCTGGTCCCCTGGTTCTGTCGCTGGGGGCTCGGCGAAGCCGGGGTACCCCCGCCAGGCGGGTTGGTCGAGGTCGAGCCACGGGTCGACGAGCGGCGGCTCCTGCCGGCGGAACCAGGTGGTGGTGGTGTCGTCGTGGGCGATGGCGTAGACGGCCCGTTCGACCCGCCGGAGGCGGCCGAGGGTGACCTCGTAGCCCATGGCGTCGGCGAGGCGCTTGGTGGGCCACGGGCTGTCGATCTCGTACCCGTAGTGGTGGATCCAGGTGTGCAGCGCCCGCAGGGTGAGCGGGCCGTGCTGGCGCAGGATGGAGCGGGCGAGGTTGCGCAGGGATCGGCCGGCGACGCCGCGGGCGTCGGGTTGTGCAGGTGGGACCGGGGACTCGTCGGTCGCCGGTGGTCGGCGGCCCTTGTGCTTCGGGTTCACCGGCCACAGGAGCTCGCGGCCGTCGTCGAGGTCGTGGAGGGTGTCGAGGCGCTCGCGGGTGAGCCGGTCGATCTCGGCGTCGATCTCGGCGAGCCGTGCGAGGTCCTCGTCGCGGGCGACCTGGAGCTCGAGACGGCGGTGGGGGGACAGCCGGGACCAGCGGCGGTTGTGGAGGAGCCCGCGTCCGGCCGGTGCCGGCTTTGGGCGATGGTCGTCGGTGGGTGAGGGGGCGGGGTCGGCGGGTGCGCCTGGGTCGGTCACGGGGGGGGAC
>JAHBSN010000116.1 GCA_019639095.1 Actinomycetota bacterium | reverse complement strand
CCGAGCCAGGTGACCCGGAGCGGCCGATCGGCCGCGGTCATGCCGGCCGCTCCCCGCCCGGATCGTCGGTGGGCGACGACGCGCCGAGGTGGCGCCGGAGCACGAGCCGGTCGAAGGCCTCGGCGTGCGAGCGCACGTCGTGGTGCTCCCGAGCGCGGACCCGGCCGGCCGCGCCCGCCGCCCCACGGCGCGCCGGGTCGTCGTGCCACCGGATGAGCCACGTGGCCATGGCCTCGAGGTCCGGGAAGGGCACCATGGCCCCGGCGTCGTCGCCCACCAGGTCGCCGATGCCGCCGGAGCGGAAGCAGAGGATGGGCACGCCCGCCAACGCCGCCTCCACCGCCGCCAGGGGGAAGGCGTCCTCGCGGGAGGGCAGCACGAACACGTCGCCCGCCGCCAGCCACTCGCGCAGCAGCGGCGTGGGGGGCACGAAGCGCACGAGCTCGGTGGCGTCCAGCAGGGCCCGGTCGGCGTGGGCGTCGGCCAGCCGGGCGTCGTCCCACTCGGCGCCGATCCAGCGGAACGCCCACGCGATGTCGGGCCGGCGGCGCCGGGCCGTGGCGGCCAGGTGCACGAACAGGTCCGGGCTCTTGCGCCGATCGGCCACCGCCGCCGCCACCACGAGGAACGACGACGGGTCGGCGCCGAGCACGCCACGGTGGGCGGGCACCACCTCGGCGGCCCCGACCTCCACGCCGTAGGGGATCAGGTCGAGGCGCTCGGGCGCCACGCCGTGCTCGTCGACGAGCATCGCCACCACGGCCCGGCACCCGGCCACGAACCGGTCGCTGTCGAGGAGGAGCGCGAGGGGCTCGGGCGCGAGGAGGTCCCCCACCCCGGCCCCGAGCTCGTGGACAACGCTCACCACCGGGTGGGGCCCGGCCGGGAGCCAGGGCAGGGCGTGGATGCTCCAGGCGGTGTTCACCACCACCAGGTCGAGGTCGACCAGGTCGGCGAGCTGGGCCCGTCGGGCTGCGACGCGAGCCGGCTCCTCGGCGAGGCGGGTGGGCGAGGCGATCGTGGCGTCGACCGGTTCGCCCACCACCCGCACCTCGGCCAGTTCCTGGAGCGGCCCGAGCAGCTCGCCCCCGCGGAGCAGCACCACCGTGATCCGGAGGTGCCGGCGGTCGAGCGCTCGCAACAGCTGCAGGAGGTAGATGGGCGGGCCGGTGCGATCGGCGGCGTGGCCCAGGATCACCACGTGCGGATCAGCCACGGCCCACCGCCCGATCGACGAGCTCGGTGAGGCCGACGGGACCGAGCGGGCGGCCCGACGGGCTGCGCCGCACCGCCGCCACGAGGGCGTCGCCCACCGCGAGCACGTCGCCGAAGGCGGGCCCGGTGCAGCGCGAGGCGAGCTCGGGAGGTGGCGCGGGCTCCGGGGCCAGGTCGACCACGTGGACGCCGAGGCGGTGGGCCAGGGCCCGCGCCTCGATGGCCAGGTGGCCGCCGGGTCGGCCCCGGCCCACCAGGGCGGCGGCGCCGGGCAGCCGCTCGGCCACGGCATCGGCGACGTCGGGCACGACCTGCACCTCCACCAGGTCGTCGACCTCGGCCCGGCGCAGGTCCTGATGCTCCTCGTCGGGAAGGGCCGAGCCCTCGGGCGCCAGCCACGTGACCCGGGCGCCGAGGGCGCGCAGCTCCGGAGCTCGCGCCGCGACCGCCCGACCCACGAGGTCGACCCCGTGGGTGCGGTCCGGCGGGCCGCACGCCAGGACCTCCGGCCGACCCTCGGCCTCGGGGGGCGCGAGCAGGAAGCCGGGCACCCACCGGTGGCGATCGTCGTGGCGCAGCCGCTCCGAGGTGCCGAGCTCGGTGTCGACCGACACGATGCGCTCCGGGCCACCATCGGCCTCGGCGGGCACGGCGAACCCGGCCTCGAGGGCCACGAGGTCGTCGGGCGTCGGGATCCAGATCCGGGCGCCCCGGTGCTCCCGGAACCAGGGGGCGCCGGCGAGCCCGTGGCGGCCCACCACCACGACGTCGGCGGCCCGGTGGCGGCGCAGGTACGCCTTCAGCTCGGCCTGCCCGGCCCGCCGCCCGAGGTCGTCGAGGCCCACCGACTCCAGGCGCCGCCGCACCGGCCGGTGGCCGGACTCGATGGCGGCCGGGCGCTCGCGCCACCGCCAGCCCACGGCCAGCTGGTCCCACACGACGAGGCGCGGCACGAGCTGGGGGTCGGGCTCGTCGAGGAGGGCCGCCACGAGGGCCCCGGTGGCCGGTGCGGGCTCGCCGCCGACGACGACGAGCGGTGGGGGTCGTCGGCGCACCGGGGGAGTCTCCCACGCGACGCCCGGTGCCCGGCCGTCCGCCCGATCGCCCCGCCCGACGCCCGGGTAGGCTGCGACGAACGCAAGGAACGAGGGGGTGCCATGCGCATCGGTCGACGCCGCCGGGCGGCCGACGTGATCGAGGTGGTCGACGCGAGCCCGGCCGCGCCCGCACCCACCGGCGCGTGCGGCGCGCCGCACGCCAGCATGTACTTCGCGCCCGACGGCCAGGTCCGGGCCTGCTGCGTGAACACCACCTACACGCTCGGCCGCATCGGCCCGCAGACCATCCGGGAGGTGTGGGAAGGCGCCCGCATCGCCAGCCTGCGAGACGCCCTGGACCGACGCGACTACTCCCTCGGCTGCCGGGACTGCGAGCACCGCGAGGCCGCCGGCGACCGGGCCTGGAGCACGGCCACCCAGTACGACCCCTACCTGGCCGACGAGCCCGGCGAGTACCCCCGCCGCATGGACTTCATCCTGTCCATCACCTGCAACCTCCAGTGCGCCATGTGCGACGGCGAGCTGTCGTCGTCGATCCGCCTCCACCGCGAGAAGCGCCCGCCGATGCCCCCGGCCTACGGCGACGCCTTCTTCGAGGAGCTGCGCGAGTTCCTCCCGCACCTCGAGCGATCGGTGTTCCTGGGCGGCGAGCCCTTCGTGGCCCGCGAGCCCCAGCGGGTGTTCAACCTGATGATCGAGCAGGGCCACACCGGTGCGGTGCAGGTGGTCACCAACGGCACCCAGTGGAACAAGCACGTGGAGCGCTACCTGCGCGAGCTGCCCATGAACCTCACCGTGTCGATCGACGGGTTCACCGCCGAGACGCTCGAGCCGCTGCGGGTGGGCGTGGTGCGGGACGAGATCTTCGCCAACGTCGACCGCTACCAGGCGGCGGTGGCCGACCACTCGGGCACGGTGAGCTTCCACTACTGCCTCATGCGCCAGAACTGGCACGAGTTCGGGCGCTTCCTGCTCGAGGCCGACCGGCGCGGCGTGCCCACGCTGGTGATGACCGTCACCGGCCCCGAGGGCTTCAGCCTCTGGGACCTCCCCGAGGCCGAGCTGCGGCTCGTGCTCGAGGGCCTCGAGCGCGAGGAGGAGCTGATCGGCCACCGGCTCGAGCTCAACCGCCACGTGTGGGATGCCGAGCTGGCCCGCATCCGCCGCCACCTGGCGGCCATCGAGGCCGGCCACCTGCCCGACTGGGTCCTCACGTCGTGGAGTCCCGAGTCAGAGGTGCCGGTGGGACTGAGCCCGAGACCAGAGCCCGTCACCCCGCTCGACCCCGCCGTTCGGGCCGAGATCGAACGTGACCTCAGCGCGTGGGCCGGGCGTCCACCCGTGGTGGTACGGGTGGTGGACGGTGCGATCGCATCGGTCGAGGCACCCGCGTGGGCAGAGCCCCTCGACCCGCAGGCGTGGGTAGGACTAGCCGTGGAGCAACTGCCCAACTGCCTCGGCATCCACTTCGGGACGCCCTGCGAGCCCGAGATCGTCGCGCACGGCGACGTGGTGACCTCCAACGTGACGTTCGACGGCGGCCTGGCACCGGTCGAGGTCCGCTCGATTGCCGGCCCGAGCTCGGTGGACGACGAGACCCGGCTCCTGCTGGCCACCGATGCCGACCTGGCGCCCGTGCTCGGAGGGCGGGCGTGACCGTCCTGCGAGCCCTGCTGCGGCGCGCCCGCGGCACCGACCCGGTCCTGGCTGCCTACGACGCCGGCCGGAGCACGCCCCACCGGCCCGGCATCTGCAACGCCCCCTTCACCAACCTGTACTTCTCGGCGGCCGGGAAGGTCGGTCCGTGCTGGAACCAGCTGGACGACCTGGGCGAGCGGTGGAGTCCCCACCACTCCATTCGCGACATCTGGACCGGCGGCCCCTTCTCTGCGCTCCGCGAGGCCCTGGCCGACCAGCGGTTCCCGGGCCCGTGCGGCCGGTGCCTCCACGACATCGAGTCGGGCGTGGCGCCCCTGGCCGCCATCTACGACCGCGAGCCCGAGATCATCGAGTGGCCCACGAGCCTCGAGCTCGAGCTGTCGAACCTGTGCAACTTCGAGTGCGTGATGTGCACCGGCGAGCTGTCGTCGAAGATCCGGCGCAACCGCGAGCACCTCCCGCCGCTCGACGTGCCCTACGACGACTCGTTCGTGGACCAGGTGGCCGAGCTCATCCCCACGCTGCAGCAGGTGCGCTTCAGCGGGGGCGAGCCGCTGCTCCACCCGATCATGCACAAGATCTGCGATCGCATCATCGAGCTGCGGCCCGACCTGCGGATCGACGTGTCCACCAACGGGTCCACCCTCAACGACCGCGTGCGGCGGCTGCTCGAGCGAGCCACGGTGCAGATCAACATCTCGTTCGAGTCGCTGCGACCCGAGCGCTACGAGGCCATCCGCATCGGCTCCGACCACGCCCGGCTCCTGGCCAACATCGAGACGTTCCGGGAGCTGGTGAAGCCCAACGGCGGCCTGGTCACGATCAACACCAACCCGATGCGCGAGACCTGGTCGGAGATGGCCGACATCGTGCGGTTCTGCGACGAGCGAGACCTCCACCTCTCGTTCAACACGGTGATCAAGCCGGCCGAGATGTCCCTGCAGACGCTGCCGGCCGACGAGCTCGAGGCGATCCACGCCACCATCGCCGCCGAGCGCTTCGACGACGAGGCGTCGTCGGCGGCGCCGTGGAACCACGCCCAGTGGGCCAACTTCCTCGAGCAGGTGCGCACCTGGCTCGACGACGCCCGCGGCCGGCCGGTGCCGGTGGGCGTGCGCGCTCGCTCCTGATCCGGCCGGGCTAGGCCGCCTGCCGCGCCTGGGTCCAGGTGACCAGCTCCACCCCCGGCGCACCCAGCTCCCGTCGCACCTCGGGCCCGAGCACGGCGGCGAGGGCGCCGGCGTAGTCGTAGCCCCACCCGTAGGCGGCCAGGTCGGCGTCGCCGGGGTGCGAGAGGTGCAGCGCCAGCTCGGCAACCAGGCCCCCGCGGTCGTCGGCGCGGGCCCGCAGGCGCTGCAGGTCGGCCACCACCCGCGTGGCGTAGCGGTCGGCGCCGTCGAGGCCCACCATGGCATCGGTGGTGTGCAGGCCGGCGGAGGCGAGCCGGGTGCGGAGCCGTCGGCTGAGCAGCCGGAGGCCGACGCCGCGGGGGCCGCGCCCGTCGGAGTCGGGGGTGCGAATCGAGGCGATCCCCCACTCGCGCGCGAGCGCCACCACCACCGCCGCGGCGGCCGGCCAGAGGTGGACGTTCTGGTGGCTGTCCAGGTGGCGGGGCTCCAGGCCGGCCCCGCGGATGCGATCGTGCTGCGCCTCGAGCTCGATGCGCACGTGCGCCGCATCGACCCGGCCGGTGGCGGCGCTGGCGAGGAACGCCCGCCACGACGGCAGGAGCCGGCCGTGGGCGTCGACCAGCGAGGGGATCCGATCGGGCGGCGCCGCCGGCTCGTCGCCGCCCACGAGCGCGAGGTGCAGCCCCACACCGAGCTCGGTCCGGGTCCGGAGGGCCTCGGCGGCGGCGCCGAAGGCGGCGGTGGTGACCACCACCGAGGTGCTCGTGACCACGCCGACGTCGTGGGCGTCGAGGACCGCCCGGGAGATGTCGGCGGTCAGCCCGTAGTCGTCGCCGTTGACGATCAGGCGGAGGCCGGGGCGCGGTGCGGTCAACGGGTGGCGCCGGCGGTGGCCGCCGCCCGCCCGAGCTGCACCACCGTGCGCTCGGTGCTGGCCCGGGCCAGGGCCACCAGGTGGAGCCCGTCGGCCCAGCGCAGGTCCACGCTCACCAGGCCCGGCTCGATCTCGTCGGCGGTGAAGTCGGGGGGCGGGTCGGCCCGCTCGGGCACGAGGAGGTCGGTGGGCAGGAGGCACGAGATGCCGACGTCGGTGCGCAGGCCGAGCTCGTGGGCGAGGTCGTCGGGCTCGATGCTCACGAGCGTACCGGTGCCGTCGATCTCGAAGGTGACGAACCGCCCGTCGCGACAGGCCGCTCGCAGGTCGGCCTGGACCTCGGCCTCGGTGGGCGGCAGCCAGTACTCGAAGCGCAGGGTGACGGCGTCGTGGCCGGCGTGGATGGTGCGCCGCTCGGAGACCGACCCCTCCGGCCCGTCGTAGCGCCGCTCCTCGATGGCCTCCTCGCGGTCCCAGCGGCGCACCGCCCGGGCGTCGGGCCGATCGGCGCCGCCGAGCAGGGACTGCACCTCGGCCGAGCGCCGCCCCACGAGGTGCTCGAGGTCACCGATGGCGAAGCGGCCGAGGTCGCCCTCGGGGTGCACCCCCCGCACCACGAGGTCGGGGCCGAGGTCGAGGGCCACGCTCGCGAGCGGGTTGTGCAGCCGGGCCCGGAGGCGGTGGGCGAGCGAGTCCGGGTCGACGTCGCCGTCGTCGGCGCCGAGGGCGTCGTCAGTGCTGGCCGAGAGCTGGCCGAGGCGCGGGTGGCGCTCGCCCGAGGTGCCGTCGGCCAGGGTCTGCTCGAGCCGTTCGAGGGCGAGGTCCCAGGTGGTGCGCCACGAGGGCGGCAGCTCGTAGACCTCGTCCTGGCGGGCCCGCAGCGACCGGATGACCACCACCAGCTCGGGCGGGGTGAGGTGGTGCAGGCTCAGCTCCACCGGCGACAGCACGTCGTTGACGTAGACGGCGAGGAGCCGATCGGCGGCCCACCGGAGGTGGTCGGGGAACTCGTGCCAGTTGGCCGTCATCAGGCAGTGGGCGAGGTCGACGGTGTTCTGGTGCCGGTCGGCGATCTCGATGAAGCGGTCGAGGTGCTCCTCCAGGACCGACCAGCTCGCGCCCTGGCGGATCGGCTCGTAGACCTCGGCGCTCGTGCCGTCGACCGACACGACGAGATCCACCCCGGGCCGGTCGAGCAGCGCCTCCACCCGGGGGGTGAGGACGCTGCCGTTGGTGGTGATCACGCACCGGGTGTCGGTCTCGGCGGCGATCTCGAGCAGGCGCAGCGCCTCGGGCATCAGCAGCGGCTCGCCGCCGAAGAGGTGGATCTCGTCGAGGCCGGGGGCCAGCTCGGCCACCTCGGCCAGCTGGCGATCGCCGAACACGCGCGGCAGGGCGGGGCGCCCCTCCCGGTGGAGGCGGATCGACGACGACCAGTCGCCGTTGCACATGGCGCACTGGAGGTTGCACGAGTTCGACGGGGCCAGCTCGAGACGGGTGGGGCCGCCGTCGTCGACCGGCACGCGGTCGCGGTCGAAGCGCGTGGCGTAGGTGACCTCTCGGCCGCGGCGGCCGGCCCACTCGCAGTGCTCGCAGCCGCGGCTCAGGTCGCCCTCGGCGATGGCCGCCCGCAGCTCGGCGAGCGGCTCGCCGGTCCAGATCTCCTCGAGCGTGCGCTGCCCCACGTTGCCGAGCACGAGCGAGCTCTGGCAGCACGGCCGGGCGTCGCCGAACTGGTCGACGTGGATCGACGTGAACGGTGCCCGGCACGCGAGCTTCGGGTGGGCCTCGAGCAGCGCCTCGGCGCCGTCGGGGGGTCCGGGGTCGACGACCTCCTCGACCACCGGCGCGGGCGGCGGCGTCGGTGGCTCCGGGCGCTGGCGGCGCGGGAGCAGGGAGCGCAGGCGATCGGTACGCAAGGCCCTCAGGTTACGCCGAGGCGGGCGAGCCCGGCGGGGCGATCAGATCCCGTAGAGGGTCCGGGCGTTGGCCCCGGCGATCAGCCGCTGGTCCTCGACCGACAGGGGCGAGATCGTCTCGGCCAGCTCGGCGGTGATGCCGGGGATCTTGGCGTCGGGGTGCGGGTAGTCGGTGGCCCAGATGATGCGGTCGGCACCCACCAGCGGGGAGGCGGCCGTGAACGGCAGCGTGGACTCGTCGGCGTCGAAGCTGATGTAGCACTGGCGCCGGAAGATGGCGGAGGGCTCCTCCTTCAGCCAGGGCACGTCCCACCCGTAGATGTGGGCGTGGTGGTCGAGGCGCTCGAGCCACGGCACGATCCACCCGCCGTTGGTCTCGAGGAACGCCACGGTGAGGTCGGGGAACCGGGTGAGCACGCCGCCGGCCACGAGGAACGTGAGCGTGTTCATCATGTCGACCGGGTTCCCGATCATCTGCGTGAAGAAGATGTTGTCGACGGCGATGTCGGCCTCGTCCTGCACCGGGATGTCGGAGGTGCCGAGGTTGGCGAGGCGCAGGCCCTGCACGGCGCCGGGCAGGTCGGCCGACATCAGCGGGTGGAACCCGATGGGCAGGCCGGCCTCCGACGCCGCCCGCCACAGCGGGTCGTAGGCGGCGTCGTTCATCGGCTTCCAGTCGACCGCCGGGTTGGGCCGGACCTGCACGCCGACGATCTCGGGGCGGGAGCCCACCCGGCGGATCTCGGCGGCGGCGGCCTCGGGGTCCCGCTGGGGCACGACGGCGATGCCGTGGAGGCGACCGCCGCTCTCGGCCACGTGGTCGGTGAGCCAGTCGTTGTAGGCCTGGCACTGCGCCACCACGAGGTCGGCCGGGTGCTGGCTCTGGAAGCTGAGGAAGAGCGTGGGGTACAGCACCGACTGGGTGATGGCGTCGCGGTCCATGTCGGCCAGGCGGGGCTTGACGTTCCAGCAGCCGCCCTGGAGCTCGGAGAACTTCAGCTCGCCCTTGTGCGAGCGGATGCGCTCCTCGTCGGTGAACCCGCCGGTGCCGCAGAGGGTGAACACGTTGGCGGCCATGCGCTGGTCGCCGTGGACCACCCACTCCTCGCCGGCGTCGTCGACCTCGAGGTGGTAGATCCGGTCGCGGAACGCGGCGGGCGCGTAGTCCTGCAGGCCGAACGGCGGTTCGACGATGTGGCCGTCGGCGTCGACGAAGTCGAGATCGGTGGCCGGCGCGGCATCGGTGGTGGTCATGGCACCAGTCAATCGCGGTCGCGGGCCGGTTGCGCAATCTCCCCGTCCCCTAGCGTGGCCCGTCATCGCCGCCGACCACCGAGCACCGATGCCCGAACGGCACTTCGCACCTCCTGCCTGGGTGGCGGCGCTCGTGGCCGGCGCGCTCCTGGGCGGGCTCGCCACCCTGCTCGACGCCTGGTCGCAGGTGGCCGCCGACCAGTCGCAGGCGTCGAGGCGGGGCGCCGTGGCGCTCGCCCTCGGCCTGGTGGCCCTCGTGGCGGCGGCGCCCGAGGCGGTGGCGCACGTCAAGGCCACCCGAGGCGGACGTCGGCGCCTCGCCGCCGCCGCCGGCTTCGCGGCGTTCGACGTGTTCCTGGTGGTCACCGCCTGGCGGTGGCGGCGGGGGATCCTGATCCCGATGCCCGAGCCCGTCGTGGTGCTCGTCGGCCTGACCTCCCTGGTCCTGCTGGTAGTCTCCGTCCGATCGAGCGGGGGGAGGCAGGCCGGGCACGCCCACGGCCGGGGGGAGTGGGGTTGACCGGGTGGCCGACGCGACCGTGAGCGGCCCTCCGGGGGTCTGCCTGCTCCTACCCGCATGGAACGAGGCCGAGGGCCTCGAGCATGCGTTGGACGACGCGCGCGCCTCGCTCGACGCCCTCGTGGGTGCCGGGGTGATCGGCCGCTACGAGGTGGTGGTGATCGACGACGGCTCCACCGACGACACCGCCGCCATCGCCACCGCCGCCGCCGAGGCCGACCCCCGCTTCCGGCTGGTGGCCCACGAGCGCAACCGGGGGGTGGGGGCCGGGTTGCGCACCGGGCTCGAGGCCGCCTCGCTCGAGTACGTCGTGTCCACCGACTCCGACATGCCCGTCGACCTCGCCGAGATCGGCCCGGCGCTCGACCTGCTGGTGCGCGGCGGCGTCGACGTGGTGGCCGGCCGGCGCATCGAGCGCCACGGCGACGGCCTCGTGCGCTGGATCTGCACCGAGGGCTACGACCTGGTGGTCTCGGCCGCCATCGGCGTGCGGGTCGACGACGTGAACTTCGCGTTCAAGGTCGCCCGCACCGACCTCCTGCGGTCGCTCGACCTCCGCAGCGACGGGGCGTTCATCGATGCCGAGCTGATCGCCTCGGCCCTGCTCATGGGCCACGAGGTCGAGGTGCTGCCGATGACCTACCGGCCCCGCCAGTTCGGCCAGTCCTCCACGCTCACCCCGCGCACGCTGGCCCGCCTCGGCCGGGAGTTCGTCCACCACGTCCCGCGCTTGCGCCGGCTGCGGCGGGACCGGCGGTCCACGCCCGACGGCGCCGCTCAGAGGAACGGGTAGAGCGCGGCCAGCCCGGCCACCTTGATCACCGCGAGCAACACCACCACCGGCGCGCCCACGAGCACCAGCACCATGGCCCACCGGCCCCCGCCCCAGAGGGCGAAGCGCACCAGCTGGAGGACCACGCGGGCGAGGTGGCGGATCAGCAGCACGGCTCGTCCTCCTGGCAGCGATCGGCGAAGCGAGGGCGCAGCTCGCGCCACATGGCCTCGGCCACCCGCCGAGCACCCAGCTCGTTGGTGTGCGCGGTGTCGTAGAACACCGGCGGGTCCTGCTCGGCGAACATCGTGCTCAGGTCGACCACGCCGTCGGGGAGGACCCGCTCGTAGGCCTCGGTGACCTGGCGCCCGAACCGGTCGGCGTCGCCCAGCCACGACACCTGCTCGTCGGGGATGGGCGTGGACCACGTGGTGGGCTGGTTGAACCACACCGTGTCCAGGCCCTCGTCGGCCACCAGCCGGCGACTCGTGCCCAGGGCCAGCCGGTACTGCCGGGCGGCGAGGGCGGCCACCTCGTCGGCCCCGAGCTCCTGGTG